>JBKJQD010000147.1:0-13524 GCA_046594125.1 Aestuariivirga sp. | reverse complement strand
GGGGCGGCAGCTCAAACTAGTCTTGTCTGAACTTTTGTGATTTCAGAATGACAAAAGTTATGACCCGGAAACCGGGCGCCAAGTGGGAGATCGTTCAGGAATGTCATCGGCCACATTCACGCCGCGCCATGGCTGGCTGCCGCGCTGGCTGACGTCGGAGCATCCGCTGCCGTGGCTGCTGCCGGCATCGGCGATGATGATCGTTTTTGGAATCTATCCACTGCTCTATGCCGTCTGGCTGACCCTCAACCGCAAGCATCCGGTGACCCGCAAGCTGACGTTCGCGCCCGGCTATAATTGGGGCAAGCTGTTCGGCGACGAGCGCGTGTGGAACGCCCTGTTCAATACCCTGCTTTATACCAGCATCGCGCTGGTTTGCCAGCTGGTGTTCGGCATGCTGATCGCGCTTCTGCTCGATTCGGATCGCAGGGGCTATGGCGTGATGCGCGCCATGATGACCCTGCCGCTGGTCATTCCCCCCGCCGTCACCGCCATGATCTTCCTGCTCATGCTCAACGGTTCCTTCGGCGTGCTGGCGCGCGGCATCATGGCACTGGGTCTTCTGCCCGCCGGCTATTCGATCCTCGGGCAAAGTTCCACCGCCATGGCCGGTGTGCTGCTCGCCGAGATCTGGCAATGGACGCCCTTCATGGTGCTGATCATGCTGGCGGGCCTGCGCTCGCTGCCCAAGGAACCTTTCGAGGCCGCCGCCATTGATGGCGCAACACCGGTGCAGGCATTTTTCAAGCTCACCCTGCCGATGATGTCCAAGATCATCGCCATCGCCGTGTTGATCCGCGGCATCGACCTGTTCCGGGCCTTCGACTACGTCAAGGTGATGACCGATTCGGGGCCTGGTACGGCCACCGAGACCATGACCTCCTATGCCGGCCGCATCTATTTCGGCAACGCCGATTTTCCCTATGCCTCGACGATCGCCATCTTGACTCTGGTGCTGGTGATCGTGGTGTCGAGCCTGTTCATGCACGTCTTCAAGGTTAAGCTCTGATGGAGCAGTCCCGCCCGATCCGCATCTTGCGCGACATCGCCGCCGTCTTCGTCACCGGACTCTTCATGTTCCCGATCTTCTGGTGGGCATTGGCCTCGGTGAAGCCGATCTCGGCGATGTTCGACAAGGATCGCATCGTGTGGATCGATTTTGTCCCGACACTGATCAATTATGCGGTAACGCTACTCGGCCGCTCGCGCTCGCAGCTGGCCATCGACCAAGGCCTCGGAATGGGTGTTGCCGGCGCCAGCGCCTATGACTCGCGGCAAACCATTGCCGATTCGGTCATCATTTCGGTCGGCTCCACGGCCTTCACCATGCTGCTGGCGGTGTTCGCCGCCTATGCGCTGTCGCGCATGCAGTTCCGCGGCCGCAATGCCTTTCTCAACTGGGTGCTGGGCCAGCGCTTCATGCCGCCCATCGCCATCCTCATTCCGCTGGTCACCATCTACAAGTCGGCGGGCCTGCGCGATACCGACAATCTCTACATGGGCTACCTCGGCCTCATTCTCATTTACGCGCTGATGAACCTGCCGATCGCCGTGCTGCTGATGAAGTCCTTCTTCGACGACGTGCCGAAGGACGTCGACGAGGCGGCGATGATCGATGGCGCGACGCGCTGGCAGACTTTCCGCAAGATCGTGCTGCCCATGGTGCGCGGTGGCGTGGCGGCGTCAGCTGTTCTCTGTTTCATCTTCGCCTGGACCGAGTTCCTGCTGTCGCTGTTCCTGACCACCGACATCCGCACGGTTCCGGTAAAAATTCAAACCTTCGTGACTTCGACGGGCAATGAATGGGGCTTCATCGCGGCGCTGGGAACAGCCGCCGCGATTCCGGGCTTCATCTTCATTCTGCTCGTACAACGCCATCTGGTACGCGGCCTTACTCTGGGCTCCCTGAAGGAATGAGAACCGCGCGCCAGACCACTGAGCTCAAACCCATGGGAGGATCTAAATGAGCTTCAAGAAATACGACAAGCAAAGCTACATTGCCGACACGGCCCGGGACTTCGCCTCGCGCCGTATCTCCAAGCGTGACTTCCTGAAGAAGATGGGCTTGGCCGGCATCGGCTTCTCGGCCTTTAACGCCGCTCTTCTCGGCAACACCCGCCGCAATCGCGGCGGCAGCTTCATCGGCGATGCGGCCTATGCGCAGGACGCCGATATGGCGAAATGGTTGAAGGATGTTTCGGCCCCCTTCAAGGGCACGAAGATCCGCTACACCTCGGAAGCAACCCCGCCGACCGTCGTTCTCGACAAGCTGAAGGGCGAGTTCACGGACGCCACGGGCATCGAAGTCGAAATCGAAATCGTGCCGCTCGAGCAGGTTCTCGCCAAGGCGACCCAGGACGTGCAGGGCCAGCTCGGCACCTACGATCTCTACTATCTCGACCAGTCGTGGGTGGCGACCTTCGCCCAGGACACGATCGACCCCATCCAGTATTACAAGGACAAGCCCGACCTCGCCATGCCCGGCATGGATTGGGAGGACTTCTCCAAGCCGCTGGTGAACGGTCTTGCCCTCTATGAAGGCAAGTGGGCCGGCATTCCCTTCGACATTCCGATCATGACCACGATGTACCGCAAGGACATCTTCGAGAAGCACAAGATCGCTCCGCCGAACACGGTTGACGAATTTGTCGCCGCCGCGAAGATGATCACCGAAGCCGAAAAGGCCAATGGCATCTTCGGCACCGGCCTCCAGGCCAAGTCCGGGCATTACTCGCTCAACTGCGACTGGACCCAGGTGGTGTGGAACCAGGGCGGCTCGATCTTCACCAAGGACAAGAAGTTCTCGGGCAATGACGAGGCGGGTGTCCGCGGCCTGAAGATATATCAGGAACTGCTCACCTACTCGCCGCCGGAATCGACAAATTCCACCTGGGACGGACAGTGGCAGATGATGGCCTCCGGTCAGGTGGCGCTCATCAACTCCTGGGATGAATTCATGCCAGGCCTCGATGCCGATGACTCCAAGGTCAAGGGCCTCTGGGAATGCAAGCGGCCGATCCAGGGTAAATCGCTGCGCGCGGTTGCCGACGCGGGCTTTGGCGAAATCCCCAACTGGGGCCATCAGGGCGGTTCGGTTCTCGGCCTGTCCAAATATTCGAAGAACATCGACGCCGCATGGATATTCATGCAGTGGGCTTGTTCCAAGGATATCATGACCCGCTGCACCCTGGGCGGCGGCTTTGCTCCGATGCGTCTTTCGTCCTTCGCGGACCCGCGCGTCAAAGCCAAGGAAGTTGTCGGTCCCGGCACGACGCGCCATCTGCCCGTCGTTCTGGAAACCATCAACAACGATATGGCGTCGGAACCCGACATGCCGCTGTGGGCTGGCTTCTCGAACAACGAGATTCCGGTGAACCTTGGCAAGTTGCTGACCGGCCAGGACTTCGGCGGCGACGCCAAGAAGTGCATGGACACGATCGCCGCGACCATCGATGCCGCGGTTGCCGACGCCGGCCTGCTCTAAGTCTCCCTATCAACTTGGCGGAGGTGGCGAAAGCCACCTCCGTCTTTCAAAGTGCGCACTGAATGCCCGGCGATCTCGTCATCGGAATCGATTCATCGACCACGGCAACCAAGGCCATTGCCTGGGACCGCCGCGGCCGGGCCGTGGCCGAAACCCGCGTCAGCCAGCCGATCTCCAACCCGAAGCCTGGATGGTTCGAGCAAGATGTCAGCGACTGGACCACGGCGCTGACCAAAGCCCTGAAACAACTGACCCGCAAGATCAAGCCGGAGCGCGTCGCGGCACTGGCCATTTCCAACCAGCGCGAAAGCTTCGTGCAATTCGACGCCAAGGGCAAAGCCTTGCGCCCCGGCACCCTGTGGCTCGATGAACGCGCCGCCGATCAGGCAGCGGCCCTCGCCACGAAAATTGGACCCGAACGCCTGCGCGGCATTTCCGGCAAGCCCGCCGACATCACGCCATGCATCGCGCGCTGCGCCTGGTTTGCGGAACATATGCCCGCCATGTGGAAAAAGACCGCCATGACGGCGGAAGTCCATGGCGTGCTGGTGCATTTTCTGACCGGTCACTGGCATACCTCCACTGCCTCGGCTGATCCCATGGGCCTGATCGACATGGCGCGCTATGACTGGTCGGACGAACTGCTGGCCGCCGTTGATCTGAGCCGCGGGCAATTGCCCAAGCTATTCCGTCCCGGCGAACAGGTTGGTGAAGTGACGGCGGAGGCTGCCAAGCTGACCGGATTAAAGGCTGGGACGCCGGTCATCGCCGGCGGTGGTGACGGACAATGCGCCGGCACCGGCACCAATGTCTTCGTCAAGGGCCGCGCCTATGTGAACATCGGCACCGCCTGCGTATCGGGCAGTGCCGGAACCACCTATGCCCATGCCCAGGCCTTCCGTACACTGACGGCTGTCGCCGAGCAGGGCTACATCTTTGAAACCTGCCTGCGCACCGGCACCTTCCTGATCAACTGGATCGTCGAAAATCTCTTCAATACCGACCCCGTCAAGAATCCCGGCATCTTCAAGCATCTAGAGGCCGAAGCCGCCGCCGCACCCATCGGCGCCAATGGCATCGCCGTCATGCCGCACTGGTCGGGATCGATGACGCCCTATTGGGATTCAAAAACCCGCGGCATCATCGCCGGGCTGACCTCGTCGCATCATCGCGGCGATGTCTACCGCGGCCTTCTCGAAGGCATAGCACTGGAACAGGCGCTGATGACCAATCTGGCGGTGCGGCAAAGCCAGCCCGTCGATCATTATGTGGCCATCGGCGGCGGCAGCCGCTCCGATCTCCTGTGCCAGATCATGGCCGATGCCACGGCGCGTGATGTCAAACGCCTCGACACCGTCGAAGCCTCGTCGCTGGGTGCCGCCATCGCCGCCGCCAAGGGGGTAGGCTGGTTCACGTCCGTGCCGCAGGCGGCGCAAGCCATGGCGGGCAAACCCGTCAAGACATTCCGGCCCGGCAGCAAGGCGTCGGCCCGCTATCAGGAGTTGCTCGCCATCTATTGCGATCTCTATCCGGCCATCAGCGCCTGGAGCGCCCGCCTCACCGCATTCGCCGAAGGGGGCCGCCCGTGACCAACTGGAATTCGCTGATCGACGATTTCGTCGAAGGCCGCTGGTACGACCCGCAGACCGGCCAGAGCGCCAAGGTCCCCTTCGAGACCATCCGCATCGAGGAAGATCTCGACGGCGGCGAGGCCGACATGCTGGCACCCCTGAAGCTCGGCCGGCGACTCGCCGTGGTCAGCGATGTCAACACCCAGGAAGCCATGGGCAAGCGCGTCGCCAAACATCTGAAGCCGCTGGGCATGATCGAGGAGTTCGTTCTGCCCGGCAATCTCGACTGCGACGAGACGGCCATCGCACTCGTCCAGGACAAGACGAGGCACTGCGATGCGATCGTGGCGGTGGGCTCAGGCGCGCTGTCCGACACCTGCAAATATGCCACCTTCAAGGACGGCCGCAAATACGCGACCTTCGGCACGGCGGCCTCGATGAACGGCTATGCCGCGTCGACAGCCTCGGTGACGCTGAGCAGCGGCTACAAGACCTCGCTTCCCGCCCATGCGCCGCGCGGCATCTTTCTCGATCTCAAGGTTTCGGCTTCGGCACCACACTGGCTTTCGGCGGCGGGACTTGGCGACTCGCTTTGCCGCCCCACGGCGCAGGTCGAGTGGTGGGCCTCGCACCGGCTGTTCGGCACCTTCTATTCAGGCGTTCCCTATACGCTCATCGCCGATTCCGAACCGGCGATGCTCAAATCCGCTCCCGGCATCGCCAAACACGATATCGCCGCCAACGGCCATTTACACCGTGTACTGACGTTATGCGGGCTTGGCGTGTGCTTCACCGGCGTGTCGCACCATGGCTCGATGGGCGAGCATCAGGTGTCGCACTGGATCGACATGTTCGCTGGCCCCGCCCACCCCGGCACCACCCATGGCCAGCAGGTGGGTGTCGCCTCGCTGGCCATCGCCCGCCTGCATCACCAGTTGCTGGCGCTCGACCGCCCGCCGCTGATCAAGGCGACGCATATCGTTGAAGCCGAGTTCATCGAGCGCTACGGCGCCGAAATCGGCCGCATGTGTTATGCGGAAGCCAAGAAGAAATCCTTCGACCGGGCCAGTGCCGAGACCTTCAACCGCAAGCTTGCGGACTTGTGGCCGCAACTGCGCGAGGAACTGCGCCCCATGCTGATGGACCCGGCGGTGATGAAGACAACGCTGGCCTCGGCTGGCGGCCCCACGACGGCCACCGAACTCGGCTTGCCGCGCAAGATCTGGCGCGACGCCATGAAACACGCCCGTGACGTGCGCAACCGCTGGTCATTCCTCGACCTCGCCGATGACGCTGGGCTGCTGGACGATTTCCTCGACCGGGACGAGCAATGAAGAACGTGGCGTCATTTAATCCTCTTCCCCCTCTCCCCACTGGCGCGGGAGAGAGGGGAGACAAAATTGAATGCGATCGCCCGGCTTGCGGCAGGGCTATTGTGGAGAAGCAACATCCCTCACCTTCCCGCCGGGGAGAGAAGAAAATAACAGGACTCCACCAATGGCATCGGTAACAGTCAAGAACATCTTCAAGAACTACGGTGACGTCGAGGTGGTGCATGGCATTGATCTCACCATCGAGGATGGTTCATTCGTCGTTCTCCTCGGGCCTTCGGGCTGCGGCAAGTCGACCTTGCTGCGGATGATTGCCGGCCTTGAGTCGGTGACCCGTGGCGACATCGAGATTGCCGGCAAGCGCGTCAACGACGTGCACCCCAAGGACCGCAACATCGCCATGGTGTTCCAGAACTACGCGCTCTACGCCCACATGAAGGTGCGCGACAACATGAGCTTCTCGATGGTGCTGGCCAAGCGCCCGCAATCGGAGGTCGACGAGAAGGTGAAATGGGCCGCCAAGATCCTCAACCTCGAACCTTATCTCGATCGCTTCCCGCGCGAACTTTCTGGCGGCCAGCGTCAGCGCGTCGCCATGGGCCGCGCCATCGTGCGCGATCCCGCCGTGTTTCTCTTCGACGAGCCGCTGTCCAATCTCGATGCCAAACTGCGCGTCCAGATGCGCACCGAGATCAAGGAGCTGCATGAGCGCCTGAAAACCACCACCGTCTATGTCACGCATGACCAGATCGAGGCCATGACCATGGCTGACCGCATCGTCATCCTGCGTGACGGCATCATCGAACAGGAGGGTGCGCCGCTCGACGTCTATGACCGCCCGTCCAATCTCTTCGTCGCGTCGTTCATCGGCTCACCGTCGATGAACATGCTAAAGGGCGAGATGACCGCCGCCGGTGTGCGCCTCGCCGACGGTACGCTGCTGCCGGTTCCCAAGTCCCACAAGGCGAACCCCGGACAGAAGGTCGTCTATGGCATCAGGCCGGAACATCTGAAACCGGGCAAGGATGGCATCGCCGCCATGGTCAATGTCATCGAGCCGACCGGCCCCGAGATTCATATCTATGCCGAAATGGGCGGGCAGGAAGTCTGCGCCATCACCGACGAGCGCCTGACACTGAAGCGCGGCACCAGCATCGGCCTGAAGCCCGTTCTCGCCAAAGTGCATCTGTTCGACAACGAGAGCGGAAAGGCCCTGGTGTGAGCATCGTCACGATCCTCGGTGCCGGTGTCATGGGCTCGGCCATGTGCCTGCCGTTGCTGGACCGTGGTCATGAGGTGCGCCTTGCCGGCACCCATCTCGACGGCGAGATCATCGACAGCGTCAAGGCCTCTGGCCGCCATCCACGCCTTGATGTGAATTTGCCTGGCGGCGTAAAAGCCTTCCACCACGATGAGTTTGCAGCGGCTCTGGGGGCGGACACGGAACTGATCGTGCTGGGCGTCAGTTCGGCGGGGATCGGCTGGGCCATCGACCGGCTGTGCGAAAATTTGACCGCACCCATCGCGGTGGTGATGATCACCAAGGGCATGCATCCCGAGGAGGCGGGCCTCACCGCACTCCCGGACCGCGTTGCCGCCGAAGTGAAACGCCGCAGGGGTTTCAGCCTCAGCATCGCGGCAATCGGCGGACCGTGCATCGCCGGTGAACTGGCGGCGCGGCGCCATACAGGCACCGTCATCACCTCGCACGATGCGGAATTCGCGCAGCGGCTCTGCGCCATGCTGGAGACCGGTTATTATCACCCGCGCGTTTCGACCGATGTCATCGGCGTCGGGGTCTGCGCTGCTTTCAAGAATTTCTTCGCCATCGCGGTGGGCTGGGCTGCGGGCCATCTCGAAAAACTGGCACCCACTTCCAACCGCGCCTTCAATCATAACGCCGCCGCCATCATCTTCGACCAGGCCTTGGCCGAACTGATGGTGCTGACGCGGGCCCTGGGCGGCAGCGATGCCAGCGTCTGGGGCATGCCGGGGGCGGGCGACCTCTATGTCACGGCCCAGGCGGGGCGCAATTCGCGCCTCGGCAGCAACATGGGGCGCGGGCTTACTTACAGCCAGACCAAGGCTGGCCCGATGCACGGCGACACCATCGAAGGTGCCGAACTGGGTGTCACGGTTGCGCCATCGCTCACCGCCATGATGGACCGGGGCCTTCTCGAGACCCGCCGCCTGCCGCTCACCACCGCGTTGCTCCGTGCACTGAGCAACGATACGCCGCTCGATATTCCGTGGTCTGACTTTCACCGGCAGGGCTAGGATGATCATTGCCGGAGCTGGCAAGGCCTATGTTCCTCTACCCCCTCACCCCCACGCAAGTGGGGGAGAGGGGAAAACTGTGACAGGGCCAGCGCATGATGGCTTATGAATCCTTTGCCATCGACCCGGAGGAGCAGCGCGCCACGCGGGCCGCCTGGCTTTATTTCGTGGCCGGCCTCACCCAGGCGCAGATCGGCAAGCGCCTTGGGCTCAACCGCAGCCGCGTCAACCGCCTGCTGGCCGAGGCCCGCAGCCAGGGTCTGGTGCAAATCCGCATCACCGGGCGGCTTTCGGAATGCGTCGAACTCGAGGAGCGGCTCAAGACACAATACGGCCTGCAAGATGCAACCGTGGTGCCGACGCCGCCGGACCAGAGCCTCATACCCAATGTCATTGCCACGGCCGCCGGTGCCGCCCTCGCGGCCAGGCTGAAGGATGGCATGTCGGTGGGGGTGGGCTGGGGACGCACCCTGCGTTTGTCGATCCAGTCGGTGCCGCGGCGTTCGTACAACCGGCTGTCGGTGGTCTCGCTGATGGGCGGGCTGACGCGTGGTGCCGCCATGAACCCCTACGAAACCGCCTCGCATCTGGCCGACGTCATCGATGCGCAATGTTACTATGTGGCCGCTCCGGCACTGACCGACACCGACCTGACGCGCGATCTGCTGATGGCCCAGCCCATGCTGCGCGAAGTATTTCAAAAGGCCGAAGGCGTCGATCTGGCCTTTGTCTCGGTGGGCGAACTGGCCCATGGCAACACCATGTCGCGCATCGGGCTGGTCTCGAACAGCGACGTCGACGAATTGCTGCGGGCCGGTGCGGTGGGCGATATCTGCGCCCGCTGGATCGACCGGGAGGGGCAACTCGTCGATCACCCTCTCAATTCGCGCGTCGTGGCGATTTCCCATGAACAGCTGAAGAAGATCCCTTGCGTGATGATCGCCTCGGGCGGCAGGGCCAAGACGGCGGCCTTGCGCGGGGTTCTCAAGGGTGGCATTGCCGGAGCGGTTATCACCGATGAGGAGACGGCCAAGGCCGTCCTGGCAATGGAGGCACCGCGATGACCGCCATCGTTCTCGGCATCGACATCGGCACATCCGGCGTACGCATCGCCGCCACCGACGGGGCCAACGCCGTGGTGGCACTGGCCACGGCGCCGATACTGGCGCCGCAGCAGGCGATGCTGCGCATCCTGCAGGACCCAGCCATCTGGTGGCAGGCAGCGGGCAAGGCGCTGAAGGGCCTCGACCTCAAGGGCCATACGGTGCGGGCCATCGCCGTAGACGGCACCTCGGGCACCATCCTGCCGGTGGCCGCCGATGGCACACCGGCGGGACTGGCCTCGATGTACAATGACGTGGCCGAAGCCGCCGATCTCGCCATGGTTGCCGCCGCAGCGCCGCGCGAGACGGCGGCGCTTGGCGCCACCTCGCCGCTGGCCCGGGCACTGGCCATGCGTGGCAGCGGCGTCCGCATCATCCATCAGGCCGACTGGATCGCCGGGCAGTTCTCCGGCCGCTTCGATGTCAGCGACGAAAACAACGCACTGAAATCGGGATATGATCCGGTGGAGCGGGTCTGGCCGCAATGGATCGCCAGGGCGGGATTCGATGTGGCGCTGTTTCCTTCGGTGGTGGCGGCTGGCACTCGCACCGGAACCATTCTCGCCGCCATGGCGGAGGCCTTCGGCCTGCCCGCCGATGTGGCCATCGTGGCGGGCACCACCGATGGCTGTGCCGCTTTCCTGGCGAGTGGTGCGTCCGAACCGGGTGACGGCGTCACCTCGCTCGGCACCACGCTGACCCTCAAGCTGCTCTCGGACAAGCCGGTGTTCGCGCCGGATTTCGGCATCTACAGCCACCGTATCGGCGAGCAATGGCTGGCGGGTGGCGCGTCGAATAGCGGCGGCGCGGTGCTCGCCAAATATTTTTCCAGGGAGGATCTGGCGCGGCTGACACCGCTGCTCGATCCTGATCATCCCACGGGCCTTGACTACTATCCGCTGACCCAGCCCGGCGAGCGCTTTCCGGTCAATGATCCAAGCTTTGCGCCGCGCCTTGAACCGCGGCCCGCCGATGACCGGGTGTTCTTCCAGGCGATCCTCGAAGGCATCGCGGCCATTGAAGCTGAAGCCTATGGCAAGCTCGCCCAACTCGGCGCCTCGAAGCTCGCCTCGATCCGCACGGCGGGCGGTGGCGCTGCAAATCTGGCGTGGACGAAGATGCGGCTCAGGGCGCTGGGCGTTCCCGAACGCCAAAGCCTCAGCGAACATGCCGCGGTGGGCACGGCGCGGCTGGCCTGGCGCGGGCTGGGCCATGCGAATTAGCGGACTGGCCGACATCGCCAGCCAGTTCGGCGGCATGCTTATCGACCAGTTCGGCGTCATCCATGATGGTCAGAAGCTCTACCCCGGAACCCTCCGTGTACTGACGGAATTGCGGGCGCTGGCAATCCCGGTGGCGGTGATGACCAATTCCGGCAAGCGCGCCAAGGCCAACGTGGCGCGGCTGGTCCAGATGGGTGTGCCGCGTGATTGTTTCGTGGACGCGGTCAGTTCCGGCGAGGTGGCCTATGCGACGCTGAACGTGAAGCGCGCCTTCCTGATCGGCAAGGCGGGGGAGGATTATGGTTTCGACGGTGTCGGTTTCGTTGACGATCCGCGCGACGCCGAAGTGATCCTCATCCTCGGCTCCGATGCGCCTGCCACGACCCTCGATGACTACCGCCGGATGCTGAAGGGCCTGACACTTCCCGCCATCTGCTGCAATCCCGACAAGCTGATGCTGTCACCGCAGGGTCTGCTGCCGGCGCCAGGCGCCATCGCGGCGCTCTACGAGGAAATGGGCGGTAGCGTCACCTGGATCGGCAAGCCTTTTCCCGAGATTTACCACCACGCCGCGCGGCTCATCGGTAACCCTGGCCGCATCCTGTGCATCGGTGATAGTGCCGAACATGATGTGGCGGGCGGCCGCAACGCCGGATTTTCCACGCTGCTGGTGATGACCGGTGTTTCCGCCGGGCTTGATCCGGCCACACTTGATCCCAAGCCAGACTACTGGATGGAGGCCTTCATATGGAAAGATTGAAAAAACTTCGCCGCCTCTCGGCGCGGGTGGGTGCCGATCCGCTGCTGGTGCAGGCGGCGGGCGGCAACACTTCGCTGAAAGCCGATGGCATCATGTGGATCAAGGCGTCCGGTACCTGGCTGAAGGACGCCGAGGCCCGCGGCATTTTCGTGCCCGTCGATCATGCCGCACTGCTGGCGGCACTCGCCGCCAATGATCCGGCCTGCGAAACCTGTGGCGATTTCGTCCGTACAGAGATCAATGACACTGGCCTGCGCCCGTCGATCGAGACCACGGTGCATGCGCTGCTGCCGCAACGCATCGTGGTGCATGTGCATTGCGTCAATACCATCGCCTGGGCCATCCGCGGCGATGGCGAGGCACGGCTGGCGGAAAAACTGGTGGGCTTCAACTGGACGTGGATTGCCTATGCCCGACCGGGCCTGCCGCTGGCCGGCGCCATCGCGGCGCGGTTGAAGCCCGGCACCGATGTGCTGGTGCTCGGCAATCATGGACTGGTGGTGGCGGCCGATTCGGTGGAAGAAGCGGAAGCTTTGCTCGAGCGCGTGGTGGCCGCCGTTACCCGTCCGGTGCGCGCCGCCACGCCGCCCGATATTGCGGCCTTAAACAAGCTCTGCGCGGGAACCGCCTATCACCCGGCGCGTGATCCCGAGACCCACGCGCTGGCCACCGACGCGCTGGCCCTGAAGCGCGGACGCGACAAGGTGTTCTATCCCGATCATGTGGTGTTCCTCGGTGCTGGCGTGGCCACGGATTTTTCCGGAGCACCAATGCTCACCGCCATCCCCGGTGTTGGCGTTCTCATCCACAACGATGCCAAGCCGGCCATCGAAGCCATGGGCCGCTGCCTCGCCGATGTCATGCGCCGGGTGGAAGAAAGCGATCCGCTGACCGCCTTGAGCGATCACGACATTGGCCAGCTGGTCAACTGGGATGCGGAGAAATACCGGCGGACATTGAAGGCCGGATGAATGGGGCCAATCGCCTAGCCCTTGATCGCCACGCCCGGCACCCAGACGTAGCCTTCCTCGTCGATGATCATGCATTCGCGGAGGCCATGGGGCTTGTCCATGCTGCCAGCCAGAACCGTGTGGCCCAGGGCGCGGGCCTTGGCTTCGGCAACATCCGGGTCGCCGCCGTAAATCCTGAGTTCGACGCCGGCCCCTCGCGCCTCGACGTCCTTCACCACGCCCGACAGCGGATGGTCGCGATAGGTGTGGTCAGCGTGGAACATGAAGTCGGAGCCGTTCAAGCGCAGTGCGGCGAAATCATCGTCGTCATAGAAACTGGTGGCGCCCAGCACCTCGACGGCGAAGGAGACGGCGCGCGGCACATCACGCACCAGCAGGTTGAAGCCAATGCCACGCAGCGCCCGGCCATAGTCGGGCGGGCTGACGGGCGGTGATTTACCGGGCGTGCGCTTCTTCATGCCCCCAGTAAAACGCGGTCGAGGCCGTCCTGTCCATCGCAATCGGTCATGGCGCTAGCCGCGCTTCGCCGTTTTCATGGCTTCGATGACCGCCATGGTCTCGACCGAAACGCGGGTGACGCGGGCCAGGATAATGCTTTTGTTGTCCTTGTCGGCATCGAGCTTCGGCGCGGGAACGGCATCGCCCGGCGGCTGATCGTGACGGGAGAGCGGCCATGGTTCCACCGTCTCATAGCCGATAGAAGGGAAGGCGCGGCGCTTCCACCCCTTGAATTTGCTGCGCCGCAATATGATCTCTACAATCCGCAACCAAAACAAGAATCACCGAGAGTGTGATCCGATGACC
>JBKJQD010000125.1:0-6970 GCA_046594125.1 Aestuariivirga sp. | reverse complement strand
GTCGCACAAGTCTGTCGACATTGCGCGCCGCCTCGCCGCCGCCGGTGCGTTGGGCGCCTGCTGCGCAACGATAGGCGAGGCCGAAGCCATGGCGGCTGGCGGCATCGGCGGCCTGCTTATCACCTCGCCACTGACAGCACCCCACATGCTGGAGCGTCTGGGGCGCCTTCTTCGCCGCGGTGCTGATGTCATGGCCGTCGCAGATGATAGCGGCAATGTCGCCAAATTGGCGGAGGTCGCGGCTTCCCAGGGTGCTGTGCTGCCCGTCGTCGTCGAGCTTGATGTCGGCATCGGCCGCACCGGCTGCGCCGATGTTGCGGGCGCCGTCGCCGTGGCGCGCGCGATTGCCAGCCATGGCACTCTCAGCTTTGCCGGCGTGCAAGCCTATTGGGGTCATCTGCAGCTGGTCATGCCCTATGCTGAGCGTCGGAGTCGGGTAGAAGAACAAGCGACACGGCTGCGCGAACTGGTCTCCTCGCTCACAGCACTCGGCCTTGCACCGCCGCGCGTCACTGGCGGCGGTACCGGAACCCACTGGATCGACGCGTCCCTCAACCTGTTCACCGAGCTTCAGGCCGGATCCTTCATCTTTCTTGATTCCCTCTACGGAGCAACCGAACTCGTACCGGGCAACAATCCCTTCACGCCGTCGCTCTTTGTCGCGGCGAGTGTGGTCAGCGCCAGCCATCCCGGGCGGGTCATCGTCAATGCCGGGTTCAAGGCTATGGCAACCGACTCGGGCAAGCCCATTCCCGCGCGCGGTGCACCCGATGAGTCCGCCTACCGCTACATGGGCGACGAGCATGGCGCGGTGGAATTCGGAAACCGTCCAGCGCCGCCGCTCGGAGCCGTTCTGGAGTTTCTGACACCCCACTGCGACCCGACGGTCAATCTCTATGCCTGCTACCGCATCGTCCGTGGCACCGAAGTGATCGACGAGTGGCCAATTTCGGCGCGGGGCTACTGATTTGTAACGCTAGCGGACACGGTATTCTGGAAAGATGAGCCGTCAGGCCAGTGGAGGTCAATCCAGACATTTAAACCCGTTTCGCCCGCCCACCAGCGGATTTCGCCGGATAGCATCTCAACGAATTGGTAACAGCACCGCACCCCGTCAATCTGACTATCCCGGTGCGCAGGGCAGCCATGCGACAGGCGTGTGACTTTCGTAAATGCCCGTGCTTCACTACCGCACGGAATCCCGACATAGTGTCACTTGGGCTTGGCCAATGATCGTGTCGTGACGGGGGACAAGGGATGGGTATGAATTCAAGTGATATCCGCGCCCGCCTCGGCCTACGCCCGATTATCAATGTCTCCGGTACCATGACATCGCTGGGGGCCTCCATTGTCGTGCCGGAAGCGGTCGAGGCGGTGGCGGCGATCCTGCCGCAGTTCGTCGATATCGACGCCGTGCAGCGGAAATTGAGCCCGGTGATCGCGCGGCTCTGCGGCGCCGAAGCCGGCTTTGTGACGGCAAGCTGCTCGGCCGGCATTTCGCTTGCGGTGGCGGGCGCCATGACCGGCACCAATCTCAGCGCCGTCGAGCGCTTGCCGGATACGGCCGGCCTCAAGAACGAAGTGCTGATCATGCTCGGGCATATGTCGAGTTACGGTGCGCCGGTCGATCAGGCGATCCGGCTGACGGGCGCCAAGGTGGTTCCGGTCGGTCAGGCGACCTACGCCCGGCGCTACCAGCTCGAAGGGGCCATTAACGAACGCACCGCGGCGGCGGTCTATGTCGTGTCGCACCACGTAGTGCAATACGGGCTCATCCCGCTCGATGAATTTGCCGGGGCCTGTCACGCGCATGGCGTTCCGGTCATCGTCGATGCCGCCTCCGAATATGACCTCAAGGGATTCATCGCCCAAGGTGCCGACATCGCGCTTTATTCGGCGCACAAATTTCTCGGCGGGCCAACCGCAGGCATTGTGGCGGGACGGCGCGAACTTGTGCGCGCCGCATTTGCGCAGAATGGCGGTGTCGGCAGAGGCATGAAGGTGGGCAAGGAAGGCATGGTTGGCACGCTGGCGGCGCTGCAAGCCTGGGAGAAGCGCGATCACGCGGCGATCCGCGCGCGGGAAACCGGCTATCTCGAACTTTGGCAGCGCACCCTGTCCGCCCTGCCGGGCGTTACCGCGGTCATCGAGCCCGATCCCACCGGCAATCCGCTGGATCGCCTGAGAGTCGGCGTTTCGCCCGGTGAAGCGCATATTACCGCCTGGGACCTTGTCGACCGGCTTGCCCAGGGTGATCCACCGGTTATCGTGCGCGATCATCTTGTCGAGCACGGATGTTTCTACATGGACCCGTGCAATCTCCATCCCGGCGAGGAAATGATCGTCGCCCACCGCCTCGCGGAGGAATTTCAACTGGCGCTGCGGTCCAATGAAATCATTGCAACGCCACTGGCGGATCGCCGCAACGGGCGGACCGTCAGCCTGGCGCGCTGGCCCGACTAGTCTCGATGCCTTGACTCCCGGAAGGGGGCGGGGCATCGCATAAGCTCAATCGGCCACCGGCAGGTGGAGGACGGCTGAGGCGAAGAGCAACAAAATGTTTCGTCAACATGGAGGAAGAAATGACTGAATCCACTGAGCGCCGTGATTTTCTCAAGATGGGGGCCTTGGGCCTTGCTGGCGGTGCGCTGCTTGCCGGAGCGACGGCAATTCCTACAGCGCGTGAAGCCGCAGCACAGGCCGCCACCGGCAGCAAGCTCCGCGAAGTTCTCGATCGCGGCCACCTGATCGTTGGCACCGGCAGTACCAATGCGCCCTGGCACTTTGAGAATGAAAAGGCCGAGTTGGTCGGCATGGACATTACGATGGCGCAAATCCTCGCCAAGGGCTTGTTCGACGATGTGACGAAAATCGAGTTCGTGCGCCAGGATCCGGCGGCGCGAATTCCCAACGTCAATACGGGTAAAGTCGACATCACCATCCAGTTCATGACGATGTCGGCCAATCGCGCGCAACTGGTGAATTTCAGCCGGCCATATTATGTCGAGGGCGTGGCCCTGCTGACTTTACCCGGCGCCGACGGCAAGACATTCGATCAGCTCGTGGCGGCCGGAGATCAGGCGCGCGTGTCGATCTTGCAGAACGTCGACGCCGAAGCCGGCGTGCACGAGGTTCTGCCGAAATCGCAGGTGATGCAGCTTGACACCCAGGCCAACGTCATCCAGGCGCTGGAATCGCGCCGGGTGGATGCCGCCGCCGTCGACCTGTCGACGGTGCGTTGGATGGTCGCCCAGGCCCCCAACAAGTATGCCGATTCAGGCAAGACTTGGCGCAGCATGCTCTATGGCGCGGCCATGCGGCAGGGCGATCTCGACTGGCTGACCTTCGTCAACACCACCTTCGAGATTGCCATGTTCGGCCACGAGAACGAGATTTTCGACAAGGCCTTCATGGAATATTTCGGCGATACGCCGACGGCCCGCAAGACCGGCTTTCCGGCTCATTGATGCCAGGTGGGCCGCGCGCTGAAAAGTGCGCGGCTCAACTTTGCACAAGACTTGGGAAGCGGGCGGATGCTCTATCATCTCAACTTCGGACTCATTTGGAAAAACTTTCCGAAGCTGACTTGGGGCCTTGTCCTCAGCCTGGAACTGGCACTCGTCTCGATCGTGATTGGCGTCATCATCGGGCTGGCCCTCGCACTCCTCTACGAGTCGCGTGGGAGCATCGTTCGCGCCGTCATCACGCTCTATGTCGAATTCATCCGCAACGTCCCGCTGATCCTGCTCGTCTATCTGGTCTTCTACGGCATCCCGACGCTGGTCGACCTGCGCTATGACGCGACAACCTCTTTCGTCGTCACGCTATCGGTCTATTCCGGCGCCTATCTCGTCGAGATCTTCCGAACGGGTCTGGCCGCGGTGCCGCGCGGGCTGATCGATGCCGCCAAGGCAATCGGACTGACGCCCAGCCAGCGCTTTCTCCATGTGCGGCTGCCGACCATGTTCCGCATCGTGCTTCCGTCCTTGAGCAATACCTTTGTGTCGCTCTTCAAGGACACCTCGGTGGCTTCGGTTCTGGCCGTGCCCGAACTGACCTACGGCGCCCAGTGGATCAATTTCAACACCTTCCGTATCGTTGAAGTCTATGCCGTGGTCACGCCGATGTACCTGGTGACGGGTTACCTGATCCTTGGGGCGCTCCGCCAGTTTGAACGCCGCTACAAGGTGCGGTGAAAGGGGCATGATGGACATTTTCGCATCGATGCCGTTTCTCTGGCGCGGCCTGTTCGTGACCATCGAAGTCTCGGTGCTGGTCATTGTCATCTCGCTGGCCGGCGGGCTGATCCTCGGCGTGGCCGTCACCTATGGGCCACTGCCGGCCCGCATTGCCATCCGTCTGTTCTCCGACATCATCCGCGGCATTCCCATTCTCGTCCTGATCTTCGCGGTCTATTACGGCTTGCCGATGGTCGGCCTCAATCTCAATAATTTCGTCTCCGCCATCATCGCGCTGGCGATGTTCGCAACCGCGCAGATCATTGAAATCGCCCGCGGCGCGCTGCAGTCCATTCACCACGGGCAGACCGAAGCCGCCAAGGCGATCGGGCTGACCTTCGTGCAACGGCTGACCAACGTCATCTTTCCGCAAGCCATGCGCCGCTTCCTGCCGCCGTGGATCAACAGCGTCACCGATGTGGTCAAGGGCAGCGCGCTGGTCTCACTGGTGGGCGTCGTCGACTTGATGCTGTCGATCCAGCAGGTCATCGGCCGTACTTATGAGCCCATGCCGCTCTATGTGCTGGGGGCGCTGATCTACTTTGTGATCAATTACACACTTTCCAGTCTCAGCCGCATTTTGGAGGCGCGCTATGCCTATATCCGCGAGTGACTTGAGCCTTGCTCAAGCCGGTAAAGCCGCGTTGCCAGTTGTCCGCATTCGCGGCCTCAAGAAGAGCTTTGGCAAGGTTTCGGTGTTGAATGGCATCGATCTCGACGTTGAGCGTGGCGAAGTCATCTCGATTATCGGCCCTTCGGGCGGCGGCAAGACGACTTTGCTGCGCTGTATCAATGTTCTCGAAACCTATGACGAGGGCTCGGTGCAGATCGACGGCATCGAGGTCGGCTTCGATGACAGTTCGGGCACGCGGCGGCGGCGCAGCGAGCGCGACCTTGCCCATCACCGCGCCGAAACCGGCATGGTGTTCCAGCTCTTCTATTTGTTTCCGCATTTGACGGCGGTCGAGAATGTCATGCTGGGCTTGCGCAAAGTGCGCGGCTTCAGCAAGCCCGAGGCCAGGGCCATCGCCGAACGCTGGCTCGACCGGGTAGGCCTTGCCACCAAGGCTGGCAGCCTTCCCGCACAACTCTCCGGCGGCCAACAGCAGCGGGTGGGCATCGCCCGCGCCGTGGCGATGGAACCCAAGGTCCTGCTGCTCGACGAAATAACGTCCGCACTCGACCCGGAACTGGTCGGCGAAGTCCTGACCGTCGTGCGCAAGCTTGCTGAAGACGGCATGACGATGATGGTGGTGACCCATGAAATGGCGTTTGCCCGCGAAGTCAGCAGCCGCGTGGTTTTCATTGACGACGGCCGCATCGCCGCCACTGGCAGTCCCGCTGCGGTTTTCCACGATCAGTCGAACGAGCGGCTGCGGGCTTTTCTGTCGCGGGTTTCATGAATGGCGCCGTGAATGGAGCGGTTTCTGATCATATTGATCCGTAATACGATTTCCGGTTGATCAACTCGGGTTTGTTGGAATTGGCCACCAGTGAAAGCGGGTGGTTTTGGCGATGGTGACTGGGTCGCTGGCGAGGGTGCGGCATCTTTGGCTTACGGTTTCATCGAGGTCATCGATGGATTCAAAGTAGGTATTGGCGAGGGGTTCGTCGACGAGCGGCCAGAGGTGTTCGGCGGGCTGGAGTTCCGGACTGTATGGGGGCTGAAAGACCAGCCGCATGCCATCTGGCACGGCAAGGTTTTCCGGGCCGTGCCATCCGGCGTTGTCGAGCTGGAGAATGATGATGCGGTCGCGGCCCGCGCCGGTCTGGCGGGCGAAGGCGGCGAGCAGGCTCTCGAAGAAGCCCTTGTCGATGCCGTTCGACACAAACCACACCGTCTCGCCGCTGGCTGGGGCCACGAAGGCGGTGACATAGAGCCATTCATAACGGTGATGGCCGGGGGCTTGCGGCCTTTCGCCGATCGGCGCCCAGACGCGGCGGCGGATCGGCTTCAGCCCGATGCGGTGCTCGTCCGTGGCCCAGATTTCGACTGGAACGCCGGGGTGGCTGGCTTGTTCTTCGGCCCGCGCATCGGCGAGTTTTTTTTAAAAGCCGCGGCCTCCTCCGGCGATGCCGATTTCGGGTTCCGCGGGCGCGGCGACTGGATCGACCAGCCGATAGCCTTGAGCGCCTCCCAGCCGCGTTGCGGAGAAAGCCTGGCCAGCCCCAGCTGCCCGGCCATCCAGCTGGCAGCCTTGGCGCTGGTCCACAGGCCACCAGACGGCGGCGGCGCCCTCAGCCGCAGCTTCAAAGCCGCCAAAAGCCCGGGCGTCAGCACCGAAGGCTTCGCCCCGTTGTTGCGGCGAAGGTCGCCAAGCGCCACGGGCCCGAGCCCATTGTAACGCGCCAGAAGCTCCTCGATCCAGCGCGGCACAAAGCCCGTCAAACCCGAGACTTCCGAAATCGTGCGGCCGCGCGCCAGAAGCCAGATCGCCTGGCAATGCCGCGCCGTGCACGCATCGCCGCATGACCGGTAGCGCTCTTCCAAGGCCTCAATGCTCAGATGTCCAACCACATGCGCCATGCCCGCCTCCCGCGATTCATGGCAAACTAAACTATCCGCTTCGCACCTCCGAGGGAATCCCCGCCGAGTCAATCAACCGGAAACCGTATCATAGCCGATAGAAGGGAAGGCGCGGCGCTTCCACCCCTTGAATTTGCTGCGCCGCAATATGATCTCTACAATCCGCAACCAAAACAAGAATCACCGAGAGTGTGATCCGATGACC
>JBKJQD010000114.1:0-2747 GCA_046594125.1 Aestuariivirga sp. | reverse complement strand
CCTTGGTGAAATCCGCGGTGCCGCTGACGAGGTCGGCGAAACCGGCACCAGGGTGAACCCCGCAAATACCCAGGAGCCATGATCCAGTGCGCGACAGATCAACGATGATGACGCGCTTGCCCATCGCCGCCATGGCGCGGGCAACGGCGACACTGGCAACCGAGCTATCACCGGCCATGGCGCCAATCGCCGAAATGCCGACACGCTTGATTTTGGTGGCAGGTGTTCCGGCCGCCACCCAGTTGGCAATTTTCTGCGCCGCCGTGGTAACCGCGGGTGATTGCAGCGACATGGGCGCGTCCGCCGCGTTGGCGATGCTGGGGAGGATAGCGAGATGGTCCTGGACCGGGTAGAACGGCGGTGGCTGCCATGAGGGTTCCGGCTCTGCGTCCGGCAACCGCGGCGAGATGCGCGCGCTGGCGGGCACCGCGCCTCCGGCCATCATCTCGTTGAGGCGCGACGCGGCGGACATGAGTTCGATCAGGAAGGCCAGGCCAATGCTGAGTGACAGCCCGGCTATGGTGATGAGCACCACCATGGGGCCGCGCTTCGGGAAAGACGGCGAGGCCGGAACCCCGGCACTCTGGATGATTCGCGCCAGGCCGGGCTGGGTAGCCTGATCCTGGCGGGCACTGGCCTCGGCATAGCGGCTGAGCAGCGATTCCAGCAACACGCGGTCGGCGGCAACATCGCGCTCCAGCGCCTTCAGTTTCACGTCGTCGAGATTGGCGGAGGATTTTTCCGTCTTCATCGCGGTCAGACTGCCGCGCAACGATTTCTCGCGGGCTTCCGCCACCCGCGCCTGATCCTCGAGGCTTGACACCACCTTGAGGGCTTCGGCGCGCATCTGGCGGTCGATATTTGATAGCTCGCTTTGGGCGGCAATCATGCGCGGATGATTGGGCAGATAGGTCGCCTGCAATTCAGCCACACGGCGGGCGGCTTCGCCACGCTGCTCCTTAAGGCGTTGCACGGCGGCCGAGGCCAGAACGTCGGGCGAGGAATCGATGCTGCCTTTGCTCTGTAACAGTTCGCGGATCGCGTCGGCCCTGGTCCGCGCCTCGGAGCTGGCGGTCATGGCGACGGTAATCTGGGTGTTGAGTTCGGAAATCTCCTGAGTGCCCAGCGTCGAGGAGGTGCCCTGCAGCAGCCCTGCCTGGGACCGAAATTTTTCGACGGCTTCCTCGGACGAGGACAGCTTCTTGCGAAGCCCGTCGATCTGCTGGGACAGCCATTCCCGCGCCCGCTCGGTGGGCTGGGACTGGCTCTCGCGGGTCCAGGTCACATAGATGTCGGCCAGGGTATTGGCGACCTTGGCCGCCATCTCGGGATTGCCGGCCGAATATTTAATGGAGATGACGTTGGAATTCGGCTGCTGATAGACCGAAAGCTCGGCTACGTAGTGGTCAAGGGCGCGCTGCTCCGGCGACTTGAGCCGCGGATCGTCACCAAAGCCCATGGCGAGCTTGATCTTGCTCACCGGCCCCATGCCCTTGAGCAGTGAATTGAACTCAGGTTCGTTTTCGAGACCCAGAGCGGCAACGACGCGGCGCCCGAGATCCTCTGATTTGGCAACCTGCATCTGGCTGGCAACGATGCGGTCGTCGACGCCATCGGCGCGCTGGTTGTCTTGGGCTTGCACGCGGTCAAAAGGTGTTTCGAGATTCTGCACAAGGACTTGCGCCTCGGTCGAATAAACCGGTTTCAGATAGTTGGCGAGTGCCGCACCGCCGGCGAGAGTCGCCAGGGTCATGGCGGCAATCGTCATCTTGCGGCGGGCAACACCGCGCAACACGTCCATGACGTTGATGCTGACCGGGACCGGTGCATGGGTGGTGTCGCTGTATTGGCTCATGAAATGACTGGTACGCGCTCGAGAACGGATCAGGCCGCACCATGGCGTGGTTATGGTAACCAAATCCTTAATAGGGGCGCTTCGCGGCTGGCCACGGCAGCGGCGCTTAATCCCTTGCTAACCATGCTTCTTTACTATGCTGGGTCATTCGGCAGCCTGAACTGTTTCCAATGTCCTGGATGTGAACCCCGTGCGTATGCGTCGTCTCCTTATCCTGCTTGCAATCCTTCCACTTGCGGCCTGTTCGCAGACCTGGGAGGACGTTCCGCCGTCGGCACCGCCTGGCGGTACCGGCATCATGCTGGACGGTGATGTGGCCGAAGGGCCGGGAGCGGTGTCGAGCTTGTCGCAGCTTCCGGTCAGCAACCAGCATGGCGCCATCGAGCCTTATGGTACGAAGGGCACCGCCGCCGCCTATGAGTTTGGCGCCGGCTACCGTGTGGGGGCCGGTGACCGCCTGTCAATCAAGGTGGCGGGTGAGGCCGATCTCTCATCGGAATATCTGGTCGATGGCGCAGGTAACATCTCGCTGCCCTATGTGCAGACCATCACGGTTGCCGGCATGACCGCCACAAGGATCGAATCTCTGGTTGGCTCGCACCTGCGCGATGGCTATCTGCGCGATCCGCAAGTGTCAGTGCAGGTGATCTCGCTGCGGCCCTTCTATATACTCGGTGAGATCACCTCGGCCGGCAGCTTCCCCTACCAGCCGGGCATGACCGTCCAGAATGCCATCGCCATCGGTGGCGGATATGGCCCGCGCGCCGACCAGAATCAGGTTCTCGTCACCCGCAAGAATGCCAAGGGTACGGCAACCTACAAGGTGCCGGTCACCACTCAGGTCTATCCGGGCGATATCATCTACGTGCGTGAACGCTGGTTCTGAGACAGG
>JBKJQD010000437.1:0-4130 GCA_046594125.1 Aestuariivirga sp. | reverse complement strand
CCGAGACCTACATCAAGACACTGGGCATCCAGAACGCGATCGAGTCGACCGATGTTGCGTTCCGGCTTCCGTACGAAACAAAACATGGCAAGCCGCCTGGAAAAGCGGCGGTGGGCCTTAATATTTCCGGACTGCTGTTCAACGGCGGCTATACGCGTGACAATATGTTCTCACTCAAGGATGACTATCCCAAAATGGCGCGAGAGCTGATCGCCGCCTTCTTGTCAAAGGGGACATGCGACGTCCACCTCGTGAGCCACGTCATTTCAAGTCAATTTGAGGTAGAGGATGACTATCGCACCGCTGTTAAGCTCAGCGAGGAATTCCCCGCCGTGATTGTGGCACCGCGATTCAACACACCATCCGAAGCGAAGACCTACATTTCCGGATTGGATTTCTTCGCTGGTTCGCGCATGCACGCGTGTATTGCCGCCTTCTCCTCGGGTGTGCCTGTTGTTCCAATTGCCTATAGCCGGAAGTTCTCGGGCCTTTTCAACTCATTGGGTTACAATCATGTGGCGGATTGCAAAAGCATGACGTCCGCTGAGATTGTTTCCATGGTCATGCACGGGTACGATCACATCGCGGAACTGAAGCAGGATGTCGAAGCAGGCAACCACATGGCAAATCTGCGTCTGGAGACCTACACACGGCTTCTGGACAGGCTCATCCAAATGCATGGGAACGGCCCGGGTTAGCAGATGGCCAGCTTGGGCTTCATCCGTCCGCGCCCGCGATTAATGGTTTTCCACTTGGTTTTGGATAAAATTATTTAACAAAATCAAATACGTGGCAATTTCTACCGCCATGACACTTGGTGGTTTATCCCGGTGGAATCTCTTCACTTAAATGGGGCGGCGCTGGCGGGCCGTTAAGAAAAGATTTTTTCATCCTCTTTAGACTGGCGGGATAGCAATGTCCGGTTCCCCGATTCGAACGAAACGGGGGGCCGCAGATACGATTTTCCGGAGGCCACGTGAGCGATCATAATTCAGCGTCCCCCTTTGTCTTCGACGCGCCAGCTGCTGCGGCACCTGCAGCTGCCAGTGAGGCCGCGCCGGCTCAGGCGCCTTTGGGCGAGTTGGAGCGCGTTCAGCTGTCACTGGAAGCCGCGGGCCTTGCCGCCTATCACTGGGTCATCGAAACCGACGAAATCACCTGGTCGGCCAATGCTTCAGATGTGCTCGGCTGCGACACGCGCGCCATCGGCTCGGGCCGCGGCTTTGCCTCCTTCCTCGATCCCGACAATTTCACCAGCCGCTATGACACGGTGATGCGCACTTCGGTCATTGATGAAGGTGGCGGTGTGCCCTTCCAGATCGAGTACAAATACCGCCCCGAGGGCCGGCTTGGCCGCTCCAGCCTGTGGATCGAAGACCATGGCCGCTGGCACGGCAGCCCCGATGGCCGCCCGGTTGAGGTCTTCGGCACGGTGCGCCGCATCGATGCCCGCCACCAGCGCGACCAGCACCTGAGTTTTCTCGGCAATTGCGATCCCCTGACCGGCATGATGAACCGCGGCCGCCTTACCGAGGCCTTGGGCGAGGCCATGACGGTTGCCGAACGCGAGGACACCAGTTGCGCCTTCGTCATCGCCGCCATCAACAACCTGTCGGTGGTCAACGAGGCCTATGGCTTCGAGGTCGCCGATGAGGTCATCATCAACATGGGCCGCAGGCTGCGTCAGGTGGTGCGTACCGGGGACGCCATCGCCCGCTATTCGGGCAGCAAGTTTGGCCTGATCCTCAACAACTGCGGCGAGGAAGACCTGCACATCGCCGCCGAGCGTTTCCTCAGCGTGGCGCGTGAAAGCGTCATCGAGACCGAGCGCGGGCCGGTTTGGGCGCTGCTGTCGATTGGCACGCTGATCCTGCCCAAACATGCCTCCGACGCCAACACCGCCATGGCGCGGGCCGAAGAGGCCCTCACCGAGGCCCGCCGCCAGCCCTCCGACGGCTACATCGTCTACCGGCCCTCGCCGGAACGCAGTTCGGAGCGCACCCTCAATGCCCACAGCGCCACCGAGATCGTGCGCTGCCTGCGCGAGAGCCGTTTCCGTCTCGCCTACCAGCCAGTGGTCGACGCGGTGACCGGCGAAGCGGTGTTCCATGAGGCGCTGCTGCGCATGACCGATTCGGCGGGCGAGATCATTGCCGCCGCCCATCTCATTCCGGTGGCCGAAAAACTCGGCCTCGTCCGCCTCATCGACCGCGCCGTGGTGCAGATGGCGGTGGCCACGCTCCACCGCTATCCTGACGCCAAATTGTCGCTCAATGTCTCGGGCACTACCGCGACTGATCCGCGCTGGTATCCGCAGATCACCGAGATGCTGGCCTCCAACCGCGCTGTCACTGGCCGCCTCACCATCGAAATCACCGAGACCGTAGCGCTGGGCGACCTGCGCGAAACCGTTCGTTTCGTCGAACAGCTGCGCGCCCTGGGCTGCGGTGTCGCCATCGACGATTTCGGTGCCGGCTATACCTCGTTCCGCAACCTGCGGGCCCTTCCCGTTGATATTCTCAAACTCGACGGCACCTTCTGCAGCGACCTGGCGGGCAACCCGGACAACCAGTATTTCGTCCGTTCACTGATCGATCTGGCCCGCACCTTCAACATGAAGACGGTGGCCGAATGGGTGGAGACGGAAGCCGATGCGGCGCTGCTGCGGCAATGGGGTGTCGACATGATGCAGGGCCGTCTGTTCGGCATGGCGCAACTGGAAGCACCCTGGCAGCCCATCGCCGATGCCGAAGCCTTCGACGCCGCCAAGGCCGTACCCTTCGTCCTGCCGTCGGAAATGTCGTGGCCGGAAAACGAGGATGGATTCGAAGCCGACGACGCCATCACCTTCGAGATGGCTTTGCCGGAGGAAACTGAAGCCGAGACCTTGCCGCCTCAAGCAGTCGAGGAACCGGTTGCCGAAG
Source organism: Aestuariivirga sp. (assembly GCA_046594125.1). Taxonomy (GTDB): domain Bacteria; phylum Pseudomonadota; class Alphaproteobacteria; order Rhizobiales; family Aestuariivirgaceae; genus Aestuariivirga. Next base: position 1,206 of record JBKJQD010000437.1, on the reverse strand, counting down.
CCACGGTCGAGGCCTTCGAGGAAAGCCTGGAGGGCGAACTGGGCAAACTGCGCCAGGCCATCGCCGCCCTCGACGCCGCCTTCAAGAAGCCGCCCGCCGCCATGGCCGAGCCGAGCTTCGCCGATCTGGTGAGCGACAGCGCCCTGCGCGCGGCGGGCTGATACCGGTTTACTTCCCGGCGATGGTCTCGATCTTCTGCTGCATGGCGGCAAGCTGGTCCTTGAGGGCTTGCAGATCGTCCTTGGCGGGCGGTGACTGGGGCCGCTGGGCCGGACTTTGCGGATTGGCAACACCCGGCATCGCCGCGAAGGGGTTGAACATGCGCATGGCGTCGTTGAACATGGCCATGTTGCGGTTGGCGTGATCCTGCATGGCCTTGAATGGATCAGCACCCCAGGCCTCCATGAGCTGGCCGCGGAATTTGTCCTGTTCCTTGCCGAGGTTGTCGAGCGAGAACTCGAGATAGCCCGGCACAAAGGCCTGCATGCTGTCGCCATAGAAGCGGATGAGCTGGCGCAGGAAATTGATCGGCAACAGGGTGGTGCCCTTGTTTTCTTCCTCGAAGATGATCTGGGTCAGGACCGAACGGGTGATGTCGTCGCCGCTCTTGGCGTCGTAGACGAGGAAATCGGTGCCGCCCTTGACCATGACCGAGAGGTCGTCGAGCGTTACATAGGTGCTGGTGGCGGTGTTGTAGAGCCGCCGGTTGGCGTATTTCTTGATGACCACCGCGTTCTGTGCCGAACTCTGGGCCGACGGCTTGTCTTCACTCAACGCGGTCACTCCTCCAGCACGGGACTGACGCCCGGATTGCAGCGCAAAAATTGCGCCCCGCATTGCACAATTGCAAGGGCAAATATTTGAAGCCATCCCTTCCACAACCTATGTCGCATTGCACCAAAAGTGCTAAGGAGGGCATAAGCGAGTTCAACGTCATACAAGGAGGCAGAAATGGCCGGTTCGGAAAATGGGATTGTCATCGTTTCAGCGGCACGTACGCCGGTGGGTTCGTTCAACGGCGCCTTGTCAAGCGTTGCGGCGTCCTATCTCGGCACCGTTGCGCTGAAAGCCGCCATGGAACGCGCCAAGGTCGAGGCCGCCGAAGTGGACGAGGTCATTCTCGGCCAGGTCCTGGCCGCCGGTCAGGGTCAGAACCCGGCCCGCCAGGCAGGGCTTGCCACTGGAATTCCGGCATTGACGGCGGCC
>JBKJQD010000391.1:0-3405 GCA_046594125.1 Aestuariivirga sp. | reverse complement strand
AGAGAGGGGGAAGAAAGAAAAAATTTATCCGCCCAGCGCCGCGCTGACGGCTGCCGCCGCGTCGCCGCCGTCGAAGGTGGTGACGCCTGCAAGCCACGGCTTCACGGCATCGGGGTGGGCCTTCAGCCAGGTCATCGCCGTTTCCTTCGGGTCGGCGCCATCTTTCAACACCGGCGCCATCATCTCGCCTTCCATGGCCAGATTGAACTTGAGGTTGGCCAGCAGCTTTCCAGCATTGGGGCATTCGGCGGCGTAGCCGGTGCGCGCGTTAGTAAAGACGGTGGCGGCGCCGAAGCCGGAAGCGCCCATGCCGTCGAGATAGGCGATCTTCATTTCGCCCATCACCGGATGCGGCGTCCAGCCGAGGAAGATAATCCATTCATTGTTCTTCATGGACTTCTCAGCCTCGGTCAGCATGCCCGCTTCCGAGCTTTCGACCATTTCGAAGCCGGCGAGATTGTTCTTCGGATCGTCGATCATCGTCTGGATGATGCGGTTGCCGTCATTGCCGGCCTCGATGCCATAGATCTTGCCCGAGAACTGGTCCTTGTGGGCGCCGAGATCGGCGAGGCTCTTGACACCCGCGTCCGCCACATATTGCGGCACGACGAGACCATAGCCGGCACCTTCGAGATTGGCGCCGATGTTCTCCACCGACTTGTCGTCGAAATAGGGCTTCACGTCGGCGGTCATGCTCGGCATCCAGTTGCCGAGGAAGACATCGATGTCCTTGTTCTTCATCGAGGCATAGGTGACAGGCACCGACAGCGTCTTTACTTCCGGCGTATAGCCCAAGGCTTCCAGCACCACCTGCGTTGCGCCGGTGGTCACCTGAATGTCGGTCCAGCCGACATCGGCAAACCGCACCGTCTTGCAGCTTTCGGCATCGCCCGCCATGGCGGGGGTGGCCAGGCAGGCGCCGAGCGCCAGCACGCTTGCGAATGTTTTGGTCATCGAAGTCATTCCAATCTCTCCCTGATTTGAGCCGGGAGCACCTGTGACCGGGCTCTTCGGCTGATACTGGCAGACTACAGCCCCTCAACCCCGGTGCGTCAAGCGTGACAGCGCCGGATGGGATTCCAAAAGCGGCACGTTGAGCGAAGCATCTTCCCGTCGCCCACGGAGCAGTCTAAGACAGTCCTCCTGAACGGGAGGCACAACATGAAACCGGTGAAGTGGGGCATTATCTCAACCGCCAATATTGGCGTCGCCAAAGTCATTCCAGGCATGCTGAAGAGCAAGGAACTGGAGGTCGCGGCAATTTCCTCGCGCAGCCTTAAGACAGCGCGCAAATGGGCCATGGAACTGGGCATTGCCAAGTCCTACGGTTCCTATGAGGAAATGCTGGCCGACCCGGAAATCGAGGCGGTCTATAACCCGCTGCCCAATCACCTGCATGTGCCCCTGACGCTGGCGGCGGCCAGGGCCGGCAAGCATGTATTGTGCGAGAAGCCCATTGCCATCACCGCGAAGGAGGCAGGGCAACTCAGAAAGGCGCCGAAGGATGTCCTCATTGCCGAGGCCTTCATGGTGCGCCACGCCACGCAATGGCTGGCGGTGCGCGATCTGGTGAAGAAGGGCAAGATCGGCGAGGTGCGCGCCATCCAGGTGCTGTTCTCTTATTTCAACCGCGATCCCAAGAATGTCCGCAACATGGCCGATATCGGCGGTGGCGGGTTGCTCGACATCGGCTGCTATCCAATCACCGTGTCGCGCTTCATCTTCAACGCCGAACCGCAACGGGTTACAGCGACCTTCGACCGCGATCCGAAATTCAAAACCGATCGCACGGCGGGCGGCCTGGCCGATTTCGGCGGCGGGCGGCACCTGTCATTCTCGATCTCAACCCAGGCGGCCCCTTACCAGCGTGTCCACATCCTCGGCACCAAGGGCCGCATCGAAATCGAGATTCCCTTCAACGCCCCGCCCGACACGCCCAACCGCTATTTCGTCCAGGGCATGGACATGAACGTCGGCGAGTGGACGGAACTGCCGGTCTCCGACCAGTACCAGTTGCAGGCCGAAGCCTTCGGCCGGGTGATCCGCAAGAAGCAGAAAGCCGTCTGGGGCATTGATGACGCCATCCAGAACATGAAAATCCTCGACGCCTTCTTCCGTTCCGAGAAGAGCGGCAAGTGGGAGAAGCCGTAGGCAAGACCTTGCTCTGCGGCTCCGGCCCTCACACCGGCAGAGGGTTGCGTTCCACGAATTCGGCCTGGTGCCAATAGGGGTAGGTCTTGGTGGTGAGGCTTGCGGCATCGAGGCTGGCGATCTGCCGCGGAGTGAGCGACCAGCCGACGGCGCCGAGGTTTTCGCGGAGCTGGGCTTCGTCACGGGCGCCGACGATGACATTGGCGACGGTGGGCCGTCCCAGGAGCCAGTTCAGCGCAATCTGCGGAATGGTCTTGCCGGTTTCCTTGGCCACGATGTCCATGGCATCGACAACCCGGTAGAGCAACTCCTCGGGCACCGGCGGACCATTCTCGGCGGTCTTGTGCAGGCGGCTGACGGCGGGCAATGGACTGCCGCGGCGCAGTTTGCCGGTCAGGCGGCCCCAGCCCAGGGGACTCCACACCACGGCACCAACCCCCTGGTCGAGGCCCAGCGGCATCAGCTCCCATTCATAGTCGCGGCCCACCAGCGAATAATAGGCCTGGTGTGCCACATGGCGGACGAGGCCGTATTTGTCGGAGACGGCCAGCGACTTCATCAGGTGCCAGCCGGAGAAATTCGAGCAGCCCGTGTAGCGGACCTTGCCCGCCGTCACCATGTCGTCGAGCGTCCGCATGACTTCTTCCTGGGGTGTCATTGCGTCGAAGCCGTGGAGCTGGAACAGGTCGATATGATCAGTCCCCAGACGCTTGAGCGAGCCGTTGACGGCTTCGATAAGGTGATATCGCGAGGAGCCCACGTCATTGGCCGCATCGCTGAAGCGGAAGGTGGCCTTGGTCGAGATGATGACCTTGTTGCGGCGGCCCTTGATCGCCGCGCCCAGAACCTCTTCGGCGAGGCCCTTGGAATAGACGTCGGCCGAGTCGAACATGGTGAGGCCGTGGTCGAGGCAGATATCGACGAGGCGCGAGGCACCCTTGGCATCGGTATCGCCCCAGGCCTTGAAGAAATCATTGCCGCCACCGAATGTCCCGGTGCCGAGGCTGAGGACGGGCACGGTCAGCCCCGAGCGTCCGAGTTGGCGGTGTTCCATGTGATGTCTCTCCTGCCGCAGCGCCATTGCCTCAGACTCTCTGATTGCCGGCGCACCATAGAGATTGACAGTCAAATGCCAAGGGACAAGCCATGGACAGGCAGGGGAATCGGGTGAAGGAACAAACGCTGAATCCGCTTCGCTTGTTTTCGCCTCACATGGGCGTTTTGGACTCGCACAACGCGAACTCAAGATCGGAC
>JBKJQD010000336.1:0-14436 GCA_046594125.1 Aestuariivirga sp. | reverse complement strand
TTTCCGAGATTGCAGAAGATGCCCTGCGCACAGGCGTCATAGAATCCGGTGCGTTTGGCCACGGCATCGGCTTTGACTTTGGCGTCGATATCCTTGAAGTGGACGTAGGTAATGCGGTCGATGTGCCGCGCCATGAAGGCCACCGGATCGAAGCCCGCATAATGCGAGTGCCCGGTATCAAGACATATCTTCAGAAGCGCCTGGTCGACATCGCCAAGCAGCCGCTCGACCTCCGGCTCGAAATCGATGAAGCCGGCGGCATGGGGATGTATCGAAACGCTCAGGCCATATTCCTCGGTTCCCATGCGCGCAATGTCGCGGAAGCGGCCGGCAAAGTCCGTCCATTCGGCCTTGTCCATCTGCTCTGCTTCGCCAGGCCTGCCGGCGGTGGGCGCGCGGCGCGGCGAAATAGAATCGATCAGCACCAGATGCCGGGCGCCATGGGCCACCAGGGCCTTGCAGGTGCGGACAGAAGCGTCCTTCATTTCGTCCCACTTGCTGCCATCATGGAATGGCTGGAAGACGACGCCGCCAATAAGTGTCAACCGGCGCGCGGCCAGTGCCGGACCCAGCACGGCCGAGTCTTCCGGCATGAAGCCGATGGGACCGAGTTCGATGCCGTCATAGCCCGCCGCCTTGCACTCATCGAGCACCCGCTGCCAGGGCGGATTGCGCGGGTCGTCTGCAAATTCCACGCCCCATGAACAGGGCGCATTTCCGATTCTGATGGTCATTCCTGTGGTTTTCCCGTTTAGATACTGTCGACTTCAACCCACCGCCGTCCAGCTTGCGATATCCAGGCCGCCTCGACGATCTGGTTCACCAGCATGCCGTCATGGAACGTCGGCCACGCCGGATTGCCGCTGGCGATGGCCTGGAGAAAATCGCGAGCTTCGATGATGATCTGGTCCTGGTAGCCGGTTCCATGACCGGGGCCGAGGCAGAAGGCCTTGTAGTCAGGATGTTCGGGGCCTGTGAGGATCTTGGTGAAGCCCTGCCGGTTCGTTGGTTGATCTGCTCTGTAGAGCCACAGGGCGTTCTGGTCTTCCTGATCGAAGCGGATTGCGCCCTTGGTGCCGAAGACGTCGTAGGCGTATCCCATCTTGCGGCCCTTGGCGATGCGGCTGATGAAGAGATGTCCCATTGCCCCGCTGGCGAAACGGCACATGATTTGCGCCTGATCGTCATTGGTGACGGCTTCCGGCCCGGCAGGCGATGGCCTCGTCGGGTGTACCGTCTCGATTTCCGCGCACAGGCTGCGGATGGGCCCGGCGAGGGCGAGGGCGGCATTGATGATGTGGGGCGAGAGATCGCCCATGTTGCCATTGGCCTTGCCGCGGGTGCGCCAGGAAGCCGGGTCCTGCGGATTGGCCGAAAAGTCCTCCGTGTGCTCGCCGCGAAACCAGGTGATCGTTCCAATTTCGCCTGTGGCGATGATCTCGCGGGCGAGCTGCGATGCTGGCGTGCGGATATAATTGAAGCCAGTCATGTGAATGCGGCCACTGCGATGCGCGGCCTCAACCATCACCCGGCTTTCCTCCAGGCCAAGGCCGAGGGGCTTCTCGCAGAAGACGTGCTTGCCCCGGGCAAAAGCGGCGAGTGCAATGTCCTTGTGGGTCTCCTGCGGGCTGGCGATAACCACCGCTTCCACCTTGGGGTCATCAACCAGCTTGCGCCAGTCGGCCGTCGACCGCGCAAAGCCGAATTGCCGGGCCTTGCCGGCGGCCCCCTGTTCGGTGGTGGTGCAGATGACCTCGAGCGTGGGCCGGAGTGCTGCATCAAAGACCGCCGCGACAGCAGCCATGGCGACGGCGTGGGCCTTGCCCATATAGCCGCCTCCCACAATTCCGATACCGATGTTGGCCATTGTGTAAACCGATGTTTGCAAGCGCTTGCAAAACACTCCAACACCATTTAATCTCAGCGGTCAAGGAACTTCCCGGGAGGGCCCAATGCCAGTGCGTTTGAGAAGCATGAAACTGACGATGGCCCAAGCCCTGGTGCGGCATCTTGCGGCCCAATTCATTGAGACGGAGGAGGGGCGCGTCAGGCTCTGCGGTGGCGGTTTTGCCATCTTCGGCCACGGCAACGTGATCTGCCTTGGCGAAGCACTCTATGTCCACCGCAAGGAGCTGCCCGTGTGGCGCGGGCAGAATGAACAATCCATGGCCCTTGCGGCCACCGCCTATGGCAAGCAGAAGCTCCGCCAGCGTTTCATGTTCGCTACCGCTTCGGCGGGACCTGGCACGACCAACATGTTGACGGCCGCGGCTGTGGCGCACACCAATCGTCTGCCACTGCTGCTGCTGGCCGGCGACACCTATGCCACGCGCCTGCCCGATCCCGTGTTGCAGCAGGTGGAGCATTTCGGAAACCCGACGATCTCCGTGAATGACGCCTTCAAATCGGTGAGCCGCTACTGGGACAGGATCACGCATCCGGCGCAGATCATCCAGTCCCTACCCACGGCCATTGCCACCATGCTTGATCCAGCGGACTGCGGACCCGCCTTCCTCGGCCTGCCGCAGGATGTGCAAGGCTGGGCCTATGACTACCCGGAGGAGTTCTTCGAAGAGCGCACCCATCGCATCCGGCGTCAGCCACCTGATACCCGTGACATTGCCGAAGCCGCCGCCCTTCTCAAGACTGCGCAGCAGCCGATCATCATCGCCGGAGGTGGCGTCCAGTACTCGGAAGCAACAGCCGATCTCGCGGCCTTTGCGCGGTCGCACAACATTCCCGTGGTGGAAACCATTGCAGGCCGCGCCAACTTGCTGTTTTCCGATTCCCTTAATTGCGGACCAATCGGCGTCACCGGCTCCAATTCCGCCAATGCACTTGCCGGGAAGGCCGACGTCATTCTGGCCATCGGTACAAGGTTGCAGGATTTCACCACCGGGTCATGGACGGCCTTCGGCCGCGATGCCCGCATCATCGCCATCAATGTGAGCCGCTTCGATGCCGGCAAACACCGGTCGCTGCCAGTTGTTGGCGATGCGAAGCTGGCCATTACCCAACTCGATGCAGCACTTGACTCATATGCCGCGCCGAAGAGCTGGACCGATCTTGCCCAGATAGAGCGCCAGGCCTGGGACGCTTACGTCGATGACAACGTACGGCCCCAGACCGCCAAAGGCGCCAATCGGCCCATGTCGTATGCCCAGGTCATTGGTGCCATCAATGAGCTATGCGATCCGCGTGATCGCATCGTGGCCGCTGCTGGCGGTCTTCCCGCCGAAGTGGCAGCCAATTGGCGCACCAAATCGACCGGCACCGTTGATGTGGAGTTCGGCTATTCCTGCATGGGCTATGAAATCGCCGGCGGTTGGGGGGCGCGTATTGCCCAGGCCGAAACCGAACCGGACAAGGAAACAATCATTTTCACCGGCGATGGTTCCTACCTGATGATGAATGCGGACATTTATTCATCCGTGCTTTCGGGCAAGAAGCTGATCGTCATCGTCTGCGACAACGGCGGTTTCGCGGTCATCAACAAGCTGCAGAACAACACCGGAAACGTGTCGTTCAACAACCTGATCGCCGACTGCAATATTGCCGTTGAACCCTTTGCGGTGGACTTTGCGGCCCACGCACGCGCCATGGGAGCCCTGTCCGAAACGGTGGAGTCAATCGCCAGTCTCAAGGAAGCCTTCCTGCGGGCACGAAAGGCCACGCGCACCTATGTGATCTCGCTCAAGGTCGATGCCTATGAGGGGTGGACGTCAGAGGGCCATGCCTGGTGGGAAATCGGAACCCCCGAAGTCTCCGAACGGGCTGAAGTGCGCCAAGCTCGCGAGACTGTCGAACAGGGCCGCAAGAAGCAGCGCGCGGGCATCTGACGTGAAATCGTTCAGACTTGGACAGGGACCATTTCTGGTGCTGGGCCGCGCCGGTATGGACCTCTATGCCGACCCGCCAGGTACGCGCGCCGAGGAAGCAACGAGGTTTACAGCAGCACTTGGCGGGTCAGCCGCGAATATTGCGGCGGGGATCGTGAAGCTCGGTGGCGCGGCGGCGCTGCTCACCACGGTGTCGGACGATGCCGTCGGCCGCTTCGTGGTGAAGGAACTGAAGCGCTATGGCATCGGCTCAGATCATGTCAGACCAGTAGGCGGAGAGGCGCGCAACTCGCTGGCGGTGGTCGAAACCCGTATCGAGAACTGCCAGTCGGTGATTTACCGCAATGGTGCAGCTGATTTCGAACTGGCGGAAGGCGATGTCGCCCGCGTCGATTTTCCAAGCCATGGCGCACTGATCGTAACGGGCACAGCCCTGGCTACAGAGCCATCGCGAGCGGCCACATTCCTCGCCATCGCGATGGCGGCGAAGAGTTCGGTCCCGGTGATCCTCGACGTGGACTACCGGCCCTATTCCTGGATCAGCGCGGAGGATGCAGCTTCGACATGCCGCCGTGCGGCAGACCTGTGCGATATCGTGATCGGCAACGATGTCGAATTCGATGTGATGGCAGGAGGGCGTGGTGGACTGGATCTGGCCCGTGATCTGTCTTCGCGTTTACATGCAGTGATCTATAAAAAAGGCGAACTTGGCTCCACAACTTTCTCAAATGGCGCCGCATTTTATACCGGCATTTTTCGCGTGGAGGCGCTGAAGCCGACGGGGGCGGGCGACGCCTTCATGGGAGGTTTCGTCACCGGTCTGACGGCCGGCCTCGATCTTCAATCATGTGTGCTGCGCGGATCAGCCGCCGCCGCCATTGTGGTGACCCGGGTTGGCTGCGCGCCCGCCTCGCCAACTGCCGTCGAACTTGACAAATTCATCAAGAGTCATCCGGGGCCGGCCCCCGCAGCGGAGGTCTGACCCATGCACATTCCACCTTTCGACAATCGCAACGCGGCCATCATCGACGTGAACAATGCCGGCGTTCCATTAAACTACTTCAACATCGTGAAGCTGAAGCGCGGCCAATCCTTCGAATATCAAGTACCGGGCTACGAGACCGCCATCGTGCCGGCAACGGGCACTGTTGATATCGAGGCCGGCGGCGAGCATTTCGATGCGATCGGCCAGCGCGGCATCGATGTCTGGGATGGGGAACCGGAGGGTGTCTATGTACCAACCGGTGCACCGGCCCGCATGGTCTGCACCTCCGATGCCGCCGAAGTCTTCATCGCTGGCGCTAAGTTCGAACAAGAACTTTCACCCTTCGCGGTGCGCGCTGCTGATATCGACAAGGTGCAGTACGGCTCCGACGACACCAAGACACACCGCAAGATCAAGCATATCATCGGCACCAAGTATCGCAGCCGCGTGGGCCGGCTTCTCGTCTCCGAACTCTTCACGGTTGGGGCCGGAGGATGGTCGGGCTTCCCGCCGCACAAGCACGACACCGACCGCCTGCCGCTCGAAACACGCCATGACGAGACTTACAATTTCCGCTTCCGTCCCAATCACGGTTTCGGCTTGCAACTTGTGCAGCGCGAGGACGGCATGGTGGGCGATGCCTATCACATCGTCGACGGCTCAACGATCGTCCTCGACAAGGGCTATCACCCCTGCGTCGCAGCGCCTGGTTATGAAATGTACTACTTCACGATCCTGGGGGCTTGAGCCAGCGGCCACTGGTGCAGTTCTTTCAGCCGGCACATGCCTACCAGATCGAGACCATTCCCGGCATCAAGGACATGATCGCCAAGTTCAAATGACGCTTGCCACCCTCAGCGACGTCCTCTCACCAGCGATTGACGGTCACTACGCCATTGCTGGTCTTGTGGTGCTGGGCTGGGAGGATGCGCGCGCCTTCGTTGAAGCCGCCGATGAGACGGGGATTCCCGTCATCCTGCAGGCGGGTCCGGGTTGCCGCCGCTACACGCCGCTGCCGGTGCTGGGCAAGATGTTCCGGCATCTCGCCGAGCAGGCGCGCGTGCCGGTTGTCTGCCACATCGACCATGCCCTGACGCTCGAAGAGTGTGTGCGTGGCATCGATTGCGGCTTTACCTCAGTGATGATCGACGGTTCGGCGCTGCCGCTTGCAGCCAACATCGACCTGACGGCACAGGTTGTTGAGGTGGCACATAGGGCTGGCGTTTCGGTCGAGGGTGAAGTCGGCGTTGTCGGCTATGCCGGTGGCAAGCCCTCCACGTCCACATCCGCTGATGACGCAGCACGATTCGATGCCGAGAGCGGGGCCGACGCCCTGGCGATTTCAATTGGCAACGTCCACCTGTCGACCGAAAAATCGTCAGGTATCGATTGGGCAAGGCTGCGCGAAATCGAGGCCGTGACCCGGCTGCCGCTGGTGCTGCATGGCGGCAGCGGCATTGCAACAGACATACGCCGAAAGCTGGCGCGCGAAACCCGTGTAAAAAAGTTCAACATTGGTACCGAGCTGCGTCAAGCCTTCGGGCAGGCCTTGCGCAAGTCCATTGCCGAGCACCCCGCCAGTTTCGATCGCATTGAGTTACTGAGTCCGACGATTGCGGCGCTGCGCCAATTGACTTGCGGCGTGATCCGCAACCTTGGGCCCGGTTAGCGAAGTGTTCCACGGCAAACGGTCGTGCAGGCAAAGACCCGGGACTTGGCGGGCGCACCACCCTTCTTCAGCATGCCAGTCACCATGTCCACTGCCGCCTTGATGATATCGCCGATCGGTTGCCGGATCGTCGTCAGATTATAGGATGGCCAGGCGGCCATGGCGATATCGTTGAAACCCAGAATTCCAATCTTTTCCGGCACACCGACATGCGACAGATGGCAAGCGTCGATTGCTCCTATGGCTAGAATGTCGTCGCCACAGAAGACGCAGTCAAATCCGCCCTCCGTCAGAAGCTGGCGCATCAGCAACCGCCCATCTTCATGGGAGTAGGACTGGCCGAAAACCGTGGCGACAGGGGCGAGGCCTACCTTGTTGAGTTGCTGGCGAAGTCCCGCAAGGCGATCGACTGTCGAACTTGCACCCTCCGGTCCGCCAAGGAATGCGATCCGGCGGTAGCCCCGCTCAACGAGCAGGCGGCCCGCAAGCCTGCCGCCTTGCACATTATCCACGCCGGCAACGAGAATGGTGGACGAAGCATCGGCACGCCCGAACGCATGCACCAGTTGAAGCCCGGCGGCGCGGCAACTCTCGATGAATGCCTGTGGCAGCGTGGATGAAGCCACGATCACGCCGTCGACATTGTATTGAAGCAGCATGTCGAGGGCGGCGGCAGGCTCAGTTCCGCCGGACAGGTTGGCGAGCAGCGGTCGCAACCCATGTTGCTGCAATCGCCGTGTAAACAGGTCGAAGATCTCCATATAGGCCGGATTGTCGAAATTGTTGGACACCAACCCGATCAGCTTGGTCTTGCCGGTCATTAGACCTTGCGCCAGCATGTTGGGCCGGTAGCCGAGGTCGCGCGCCGCAGTCAACACGCGCTCGCGCGTTGCCGCCGCCACACTGGCGCCCTCCGTAAAGGTACGTGAGACGGCCGATATGGACACCCCGGCGCGCTCGGCGACTTCCCGTGCTGTTAACTGGCGCGGGGTCTTGGCCAAGGCCCTGGGACTGCGAGGGGGATCTGAGATCAAGTTCTACTCCCAAGCCTGATCAGTAATACTCGATAGGCCGGGAACATAATCCTTGCAATTCATTCGGTAATCCAGTCCCCTGCGCGACAGATATCAGAAAACAGTCGAACCACCGTCATCAACGTTCAGGATTTGCACAGCCACAATTTTGGGTCATCGGCACAAAGCAGGCAGGCGGACGCTTTCATATCGTCAGATTTGCCGTTGCACCACTTTTGAATGTGGCGACCCATCAATCGATCCACTAGGAGCAGCTCGAATGCCAGCCCCAATGCGCCCCACCATTCAGGCGACGGTATAGCGCTTGACGATGTCCCAATCGACCTCGACGCCGAGCCCCGGCTTGGTGGGCAAGGAAATGGTGCCATCGGCACTGAGCACCAGTTCCTCGTGTGCGAGCTCGCGGCGCAGCCGCTCATGGCAAAGTTGCGGGGGCAAGTACTCGATGAAGGCGCAGTGATTGGTGACGAACGCCAGATGGGCCGTGGCGGAAATTGAAATTCCGGTCTTCCAGCAGTGGGGGACGATGGTGCGCCCGCGTTCCTTGGCCATGTCGCAGACAATCTTCGCTTCGCCGATGCCGCCGACGCGGCCCACATCGGGCTGCGCCACCTGTACCATGCCGATATCCAGAAGTTCTTCGAACTCGAAGCGCGTGGCAAGCCATTCGCCGCAGGCAATCGGCATCGGCGCCTTTTCAGCGAGCTTCGCCATCTCCCTGACGTTGTCGGACCACAGCGGCGTTTCGAGGAAATAGGGTTTGAACTCAGCCCAGTCCTTGACGACCGAATAACAGGTATCCGCATCCTCCCAAAGATACTGGACATCGACCATCAGGGTGATGTCCGGTCCAATTGTCTTGCGCACCGCGGCGAGTACCTCGGTATGCCGGTCGTAACTTTCGCGCATCCCGCCGTGGGCATAGGGCCCATTCATGGTGACTTCGGTCTTCATCGCCTTGAAGCCAAGAGCCTTGGCGCGCTCGGCTGAAAGGCACAGCGCATCGCGGTACTCCTCAAAGCGTTTTCCGGCTGGCTGCAACGATGCATAGGGTATGATGGTCTGGCGCGTGGCACCACCCAGCAGCGCGTGAACGGGCTCGCCCACCGCCTTTCCGCACAGATCCCAGAGCGCCATTTCCACGGCGCTCAAGGCGTGAATGACCATACCGCGCCTGCCGTTCATGGCCGTGCCGAGATAGATCTTGCGCCACAGATCGCCGATCTCGAAGGGGTTGGCGCCGATCAGCATATCCTTGATCGAGAGGCCCATGGTGTGGGTGCCCGGCGCCTCGATGCAGGCCTTGGCCATCCAGGGATTGGCGTCGCATTCGCCTATACCCGATACACCTCCGTCGGTATGGAGTACCACGACAAGACTGTCCTGCGCGGAGGACGTGAAGCTCACATCAAAATCGGGGGCGAGCAAAACATGGCATTCGACGCCGGTGATCCTGAGCCGGGGAGGCGCAGACTTCAGGACTGGCGAAATTGTTTTGAGCGGCATAAATCCTCCGGCACGGTTTTTTGAGAATGGGGAAGGTGCGGCGCGGGGTTCCTCATGCTGGGCCTGGGGAGGCGATGAACCCCGAAAGTTCGCGATCTCACCCCGTTGCCTACCAGCGCACCATGCCGGCGTCGACGTTAAGAGTCTGGCCGGTGATCCATCGGGCATCGTCGGAGGCCAGGAAGGCCACGACGTCGGCGATGTGTTCGGGCTGGCCGCGGCCCGGCATGGCCTGCAGCATGCCGACGAAATCGAAGGCATTGACATGCGGACTGGCTTTCACGCCATCCGACTCGACGAGGCCGGGTGCCAGGGCGTTGACGGTGATGCCGTACTTGCCGAGTTCGGTGGCGGCGGCTCGCGTGAAGCCGATGACGCCACCCTTGGAGGCCACATAGGCAGCCATGTTGGGGGTGCCGGCGAAGAAGGTGTTGGAGGCGATGTTGATCACCCTGCCCTTCAGGTTCGCGGCGCGCATCGCGTCGGTTACGGCGCGGGTCATCATGTAAGTACCAGTGAGGTTGACGTCGATCAGCCGGCGCCAGTGGGCCAGGTCGATGTCGTCCCAGGCGATGAAGGGAACAATGGCGGCATTGTTGACCAGTATGTCCACGGGGCCAGCCTTTTTGACAAGGCGGGCCACGTCCTCGGGGCTGGAGATGTCGGCGGCAATCGCCACAGCGCCATGGCCGATAGCGGCGGCGGCGGCCTTTGCACCTTCAGCATTGATGTCGCTGACGATCACCGTGGCGCCATCAGCGGCGAGGCGCGTGGCGATGGCTTTGCCGATGCCTTGCGCCGCACCAGTGACGATGGCGGTTCTGCCGTCCAGACGTTTGCTCATGACTATCCCTCCGTCGAATTGTTGAATTCAGTGATCGGCATCGATGACGGCCATGGCCGCCGCAATGCCCTTGCCGGTGTCGGCCTTGTGACCAAGCGCTCCCAGCGCGCCGCCCAGTGCCGCCAGTGCCGCCATGGCATAGATCGGCTGGGCGGTTGGCCCCATGTGCCCGATGCGCGTGAGCTTGCCCAATGTTTCGCCACGGCCCGCTGAGAACACCACGCCGAAACGGGCGCGGGCCTCGCGGCGCAGCGCTGCCTCATCGATTCCGGCGGGCGTTTTGATCGCGGTGCAGGTCGGCGAGGCAATCGCCTCACGCGCCGCCCAGAGTTCGAGGCCCATGGCGCGGGCGCCGGCGCGCATGGCCTTGGCCGTCAAGGCGTGCCTGGCCCACACCTTTTCTGGCCCTTCGCTCAAGTAAAGATCAAGTGCCACATCAAGGCCATTGATCTCGGCAACTGATGGCGTGAAAGGGAACGGCTCCTTGTGGCTCCAGGCGTTTTCCCAGTCGAGGATCGAAAGCATCGAGGCGCGCGGAGCCGCGGGGTTGGCCTTCATCCGCGCCCAGCCGCGATCACTCACAGCCATGAGTGTCAGGGCCGGAGGTGCGCCCAGGCACTTGTTGGGGCCGGTCACATAGATGTCAGCCGCGCAATCGCCGGGGTGCGTGTTCATGCCGCCGAAGGACGAGACGGCATCGACGATCAGATAGGCACCGTGGGCCCTCACCAATGCGCCGATCTCGTTGATGGGGTTCAGCGTGCCTGACGGCGTGTCATGGTGGCAGACGGAGACGATGCTGATCTCCGGATGCTTTTTCAGCATCGCCGCGACGGCGGCAGGGTCGACGGCCTCGTTGTAAGCCACCGCGATCTCAAGTAGTTTCGGCGAATAGCGCTTGGCCCAGTAACCAAAGCCCTTGCCATAGACGCCCGAGGCCAAGTTGAGCACGGTGTCGGCGGGAGTGATGATCGAGGCCGCCGCGGCTTCGAGGCCCAACACCGGCTCGCCGTGAAGGATCAATGCCTTGTTCGAGAGGCGCATCGCCTTCGACGCCTTCTCGACGACGCGCTCGTAGTGAATCTGGAAGGCCGGGTCGTAATCATAGAGCACCGTGCGCGACAGGGCGCGCAGCACGTCGGGATAAGCATTCACCGGACCGGCGGTCAGGGTGATGACGGGATCGGCGGTTTCCAGGTAGCGCATGCTGCGGTCTCCCTTGCTTGGTCTAGCTGTAGAACTGCGTGCCGGTCTTGTAGTTTTTGAAGTTGTCCATGTCGTGCGAGAACATCAGATCGGCACCATTGTCCTCCGCCAGCTTGCGCACATGGCGCATCGAGCGAACGCCGGCCACCGGATCGATATGGAAAGACGCCTGGCACAGGGTCTCGAGACTCTTCTGCGTATAGGCGGCATCAATGGTGAAGAGGATCGGCTGGCGCTTGCCGAAGTTCACCATCAGCGAATAATGACCGATGGAATGTCCGGGCGTGAAAATAAGTTTGAGGCCCTTGGCCAGTTCGACATCGCCATCAATGCCTTCGAAAGTGGAATTGGCGCGGGTGGTGCCGGGCAGCAATTGCGCCATGGCGCCACGGGCCTCGGCTGCTTCCGCCGAGAAGCTCAGGTCGGAATAGCCCAGATGCTCGAATGGTTCGGGCGCGCAGGCCTGCGGCACCTCGGTCTTGTGGCAAATTTTCTTGGCGTGGGGAAAATACTTGTTGCCGCCGCAGTGATCGAAATGAAAGTGCGAATTGACCACCACATCGATATCCTTCGGTTCAAGACCAAGCAGTGCCAGCGCGCCGGGGATGGTCTGGTCCTTGCTTTGTATCGGCTTTTCGAAGGGCAGCATCTTCATGACGTGATCATGGTCATAACCAGTGTCGATGAGAAAGCGGCCTTCCTGATGCTCGACAAGAATTGAATAAACGGGGAAGCGGACTTCACCACCTGGACCGCGGTTCCAGAAGATATGGTAGCCATCGATCACCAGCGTGCCGCCGTCGAGAAGATAGACCTTGGTATCCATCATAATTGAACTCCTGGGTTAGCGCGCCCCGCGTTGATAGGGTAGTCCAAGCGCCGCGGGCAGGCTGGCCCGGCGGCCGAAAATAATCAGCATCGTCATCACCGCGATGAAGGGCAGTGTCTGGATGACGTCGGTGGGCATGTTGATACCGGCCACCTGCATCGCCGTGGTGAGCGACAAACACAGGCCGAACAGTACCGCCCCGGCCAGCACCCAGAGCGGACGGCCCCGCGCCAGCATGGCCAGCACGATACCGAGGAAGCCGGCGCCATTGGTGATGTAGGGCACGAAAAGCCCCGCCCCGATATTGGCCAGATAAGCGCCGCCAATTCCCGCCAATGCGCCGGTGGTGAGGACGGCGAACGTCCTTGTACGGATGACATCCACGCCCGCCACGTCAAGTGCCGCCGGCTTGTCTCCAGCGGCCTGCAGGTTCAGGCCAAGCTGGGTGCGGCGATAGATGAAGCTCATCACCGCCACCAGTGCAACGGCGAAGTAGACGATGAGATGGTGCCGGAACAGCGCTGGGCCAAGTACCGGAATGTCCGACAACAGCGGGATCGCCGTTACGTCGGCGGCCTCGAGGCGCGGATAGGTGCGCGAGAACTGGAAATGATGCAGCAACGCGGTCAGCCCTTCGCAGGCCAGCGTCAGGCCGATGCCGATGACGATCTGGTTCAGCCCGAGGCGCACGCAGAGCAGCACCATGACGAGCGCCACGGTCATTCCGGCAAGCCCGCCGGTGAGGAAGCCCAGCCACAGCGAGCCGCCATAATAGGCACCAAGGAAACCCGCATAAGCGCCGCTGATCATCATGCCCTCGATGCCGATGTTGAGGACACCCGCCTTCTCGGATATCTGTTCGCCAAGCCCGGCCAGCAACAGGGGAACGGCGGCGGTCATTGCTCCGAAGAGCAGTGCTCCGATGAAAACTTCGGTGAACAGCGCGCTCATGCCGGGCCTGCCACTGCTGGCTCTTTCATGCGCTGGGTATAATATTCCGCCAGCGCCAGCACAATGAGGACGATGGCGACGAAGACCAGCGTGAAATCCTGCGGAACGCCAAGGCGGCGCGCCGCACTCTCGCCGCCAATCGACAGGATCGAAAACAGGAAGACGAAGGCAATCGCGGCAAAGCCGTTCATGCGTGACAGGAACACGACGGGGATGACCGCCATGCCGTAGGCCGGGTTCCAGTCGGCGCGGACATTGCCTTGCACGCCGATGATGTCGACAGCGCCCGCTAGCCCGATCAGTCCCGCCGAGAGGGCGAACACCGCGACGGTGAGGGCTGGAACACCAAGCCCCGCATGCACGGCGGCGCGCGGACTGGCGCCGACGATACGAAGTCTCAGTCCGAAGGCGGTGCGCGTCATCATCACATGGACAGCAATGACGGTAATCAGCCCGAGGATCAGCCCGGAACTCACCGTCGTGTCAAACAATCGCGGCAGGCGGTCTTCGACCGCCAGTGTGCGAGTCTGCGGCACCGTCGTCCCCGGATCACGGAAAGCCAGTTTCACCAGCACATTGGCAAGCGAGGTTCCAAGAAAGGTCATCATCAGTGTGGTGATGATTTCATTCACCCCCTGATAGGCGCGCAGCAGGGCCGGCAGCAGCGACCAGATCATGGCGACGATGGCCGACAACGCGAAGCTGAACAGCAGCGCCAGCCACACCGGCATGACCTGCACCAGCAATGGACCGGAGGCTGCGGCGGTGACGGCGCCGAGGAGAAACTGCCCGTCGGTGCCAAGATTCCAGATGCCGGCACGAAAGGCGATGATCAGGCCAGCGGCGATGAACAGCAGCGGCGCCATGCGCGTCAGCGTTTGCTGCACGCCCACGGCGGAGAACAGGCCGCGTTGCAGGACATAGGAATAATAAGCCAGAGGATCGACGCCCGCGACAGCGAGGACCGCTCCGGCGACAACCAGGGCCACGAAGATAGGGCCAATCATCAGCAAGGCGCGCTGCGTCATGCGGCGAGCCCGGTCATCAGGCGGCCGACGGCGGTGCGGGTATTCTCGCCGTTGTTGACGAAACCGGCAATTGCGCCGCCGGTCATCACGGCAATGCGGTCGCTGAGGGCCAGCAGTTCCTCTAGGTCGGTCGAGATCAGCAGCACGCCCAGTCCCTTGGCGGCGACGTCCCTGATCCAGTCGCGGGCCGCCAGCGTGTTAGCGAGGTCGAGGCCATGGGTGGGTTTGTTGAAAATGATGAGCCGGGCACCATCGGCCAGTTCGCGCGCCAGCAGCAGCTTCTGGATATTGCCACCGGAAAGTCGGCCAGCCGGCGTGCGGCCACTGGGGGTGCGCACATCATATTGCTTGATCAACTGATCGGCGCGCTGCTCGATTTCGCCGCGCCGTTCAAAGCCATGCTGCCAGTACGGCGGGGAGCCGACTTCCTTCAGGAAGAAGTTGAGCGCTACTGGAAAGCTGCCGACAATGCCCTCGCCCAGTCGGTCATCGGTCAGATAACGCAGCCCGGCGGCGCGGCGCTGGCCGACGCTCATGCTGCCGAG
>JBKJQD010000267.1:0-8394 GCA_046594125.1 Aestuariivirga sp. | reverse complement strand
GGCGCGTATCACCGATGACGCGGAGCTTCTCAAGGCCTGCACGGTTAGCGGCAAGACACCGAAGGCCGGGATCGTCGTCAGCATCGATGAGGTATTCATACACTGCGCCAAGGCGCTGAAGCGCTCGAAGCTTTGGCAGGACGACTACCGGCAAGACCGCAGCCAGATGCCGTCCATCGCCCGCATCATCATGGATCAGGTCTGCGAGACCGGTGTTGATGAAACGCAAGCCGCCGAAGCCGACGCGGATGTCGAGGGCGACTACAAGACCGGACTTTACTGATCACGGCTGCTCAGAGCCCGGCCAGGGCCTGCTCGAGATCGGCGATCAGGTCATCGGCATGCTCGATGCCAACCGACAACCGCACCAGATTGTCTGGCACCGGACTGGCCGGCCCCTCGACGCTCTTGCGGTGTTCGGCCAGGCTTTCGACTCCGCCCAGCGAAGTGGCGGGCACAATGACCTTGAGCCTGGTGCAAAGGCGCTTGGCGTCCTCGAAGCCGCCACGCAGCAGAATTGACATCATGCCGCCGAAGCCATCGGTCATCTGGCGCAGCGCAATGTCATGTTGCGGGTGGCTTGGCAGGCCCGGATAGAGCACGCGCGCGACTTTGGGGTGATGCGAAAAATGCCGGGCTATGGCCATGGCATTTGACGAGGCCTGGCGGTAGCGCACGAAGACGGTGCGAAGCCCGCGCATCAGCAGCCAGCACTCAAACGGCGGCAGGGGCGAACCCATCTTGGTGCGCAGCATCGCCACCTGTTTCCAGCGCTCGTTCACCTCGCGGGTGACCAGCACACCGGCCAGCACATCGGAGTGGCCGTTCAGATATTTGGTCGCCGAGTGGAACACAATGTCGGCACCCAGCAACAAGGGTTGCGTGGTCACGGCAGCGGTGGCGGTGGCATCGACGGCGAGAATGGCGCCCGCTGCATGGGCATCGCGCGCCGCCGCCTCGATGTCGATCACATCCCAGGTGGGATTGAGCGGCGTCTCGATCCACACGAGGTCGGTCTTGCCATTCTGCAGCGACTGCGACAGCGCCGCCGGATCACGCGGATCGAACAACGTCAGCGTGATGCGGCCCAGGCCCTCCAGCCGCTTCAGCCAGTCGCGGGTGCCATAATACATGACATTGGGCGCCACCACATGGGCACCCTGCGGAATGGTTTCGGTCAGCGTGGTGATCGCCGCCATGCCGGACGCAAAGAGCAACGCGGCGGGTCCGCGCTCCAGTGCCGCGATGGTCTCCTCAGCCTGCCACAGTGTTGGATTGCCGTTGCGGACGTAGTTTTCCTTGAGCTTCGGCACATAGTTTTCGTCGCGCGCGTAGGTGGTCGACAGATAGAGCGGCGGCACCACGGCACCGGTCGCCTCATCAATGGCTTTCAACGCATGGGCGGCAATGGTTTCCGGACGCAAAGTGGAATTAGACATGCTGGCCGCCGTTGATGTGCAGTTCAGCACCGGTCACATAGCTGGAACTGTCCGTACACAGAAAATATATGGCCTTGGCCACTTCTTCCGGCTGGCCCAGCCGGCGCTGCGGAATGTGCGGAATGATCTTCTCGGTGCCAGGCGACAGGATCGAGGTTTCGATCTCGCCGGGCGAAATGGAGTTGACACGCACACCCTGGGGACCGAAATCGGCGGCCATTTCGCGGGTGAGCGAGGCCAGTGCCGCTTTCGATGTGGAGTAGGCCGCACCGGCAAAGGGATGGACACGCGAGCCGGCAATCGAGGTGACGTTGACCACGGCACCGCCTGCCGCGACCAGTTCATCCATCAGCCCGCGAGCCAGCATGACGGGTGCGAAGAAATTGATCTGGAACACGGTCTTCCAGTCATGCTCGGAGGTCTCGATGGTGTTGAGGCGGCCACCGCCGGGCTTTTTCGGGCTGATGGCGGCATTGTTGACCAGCGCATGGAGCTTGGAACCTTGCGCTTTCAGCTTCTCCTTCATGAGCGCGATGGCCGCATGGGTATCGTCCGACGAAGCGAGATCGACCACGATGTGGTCCTCGGGTCCGGCATCCCATGGGCAATCCTCCGGGAAGGGGTTGCGCGAGCAGGTGATGACGCGCCAGCCCGCCGTCGAGAAGCGCTTCACCGTGGCATGGCCGATGCCGCGCGAGGCGCCGGTGAGGATCAGGGTCTTGCGCTCATTGCCGGGGGTCTGGTTCATGGCGTTGCGGTCAAGCCTCGCCCTTCAGCGCGCCAGTGGCATAACGGTGCAGGATCGAGGCCACCAATGTCTGATAGGGAATGCCTTGTTCGAGCGCCATGACCTTGATGCGCTCAATGTCGCGTTCCTGAACGCGAACCGTGATGGGCTTCTTGCGCAGGGTGTTGCGGGCGGCGATCTTGAATTCACGAATGTGCTTTTCCGCGTCCGGTGAACTGACATAGAGACCGGCCTCAGCGTCCTTGACGATCTGTTCTTCTTCCGCGTCCATGAATGGCGCGTCGAATCCCGTGTGCTTTGGTTTCTTCATGGGTGACCTCGGTATTTTCTCTGCATGACCCGGCTTTTGTAGATGGTTTTCAAGAACGCAACCGGCCCCTCCGAAACATAGGGAACGATACAGACATAGCCTTCAATCTCAACAATCATCATCCGCTGATGCGGGCGCGATGGATCGGGATGCTCCAAATCGTCAAGCACGGCGTCATGCTCATAGGCCGACAGGACCGCCTCGAAGGACAAGCCACGCTCGCGCTTGAGCAACTCGTTCTTTTCTTCGCTCCATTTCAGTTCGCGAATTCTAACCATCGGAGTCTATCATCTAATGTACATTGCTCGTCAATACAATAGATTCACGGATAGAGCCTCGTCTTCGTCCAATCGGTGGCCTCGCTGGCCCGCCTGAACACCACCCTGTCGTGCAGCCTGAAGGGGCGGTCGTGCCAGAATTCGATGGACAGGGGCTTGACCCGGAAGCCTGACCAATAGGCGGGCCTCGGCACCTCGCCGATGGCGTAGCGGGCCGTATACTTGGCCACCGCTCCTTCCAGGGCAAAACGGCCTTCAAGCGGCCGCGATTGCTGTGAAGCCCAGGCGCCGATGCGGCTGTCGCGGGGGCGCGACGCGAAATAGGCATCCGCCTCGGCTTTGCTCACCTCTTCCACGATGCCGCGCACCCGCACCTGGCGGCGTAGCGACTTCCAGTGAAAGCCCAGGGCCGCCTTCATGGTGCCAAGGATTTCCTGGCCCTTCTGGCTTTCGAAGTTGGTGTAGAACACGAACCCGCGCTCATCAAAGCCCTTGAGCAGCACCATGCGGACATTGGGCAGGCCCTCCTCATCGGCGGTGGCCAGCGCCATGGCGTTGGCATCGTTGGGCTCGGATTGTTCAGCCTCTTTCAGCCATTCACCGAACAGGCCGGAGGGATCGCCGCGCTCGGTGAAGCCATAGGAGGCCGTCAATTTCGATAGATCGCTCAAGCTCATGATTTGTTTACCATGGGACACGCGGCCCCAGTCTCTCCACATTTCATCCGCGTTTACGCCATCGCGCCAGCTTAGGGAGCAATGGGACGCATAAACCACATGATAACCAATGCGGCGGGGAAACACATGAAGATAAATGCCATAACGCTTGTCACGATCGCAGGGCTGACACTTGCCGGCTGCAGTGCCGACGGCGGCCCGCGCGAAACCTCGGGCACCCTGATCGGCGGCGTGGCGGGCGGATTGCTCGGCAATACCGTCGGCCACGGCAATGGCAAGGCGGCGGCCACCATCATCGGCGCCGCACTGGGCGCCGTGGTTGGCGGTGAAATCGGCCGCGGCCTTGACGAGCGTGACCGTGAGTATGCCTTCAGCGCCGCCGACCGGGGCCTGCGCGGCAACCGCGCCGAGTCCTGGAAGAACGCCAAGACCGGACATCGCGGCGAATTCCGCCCGCGCCGCAGCTTTGACCGCGACGGCCAGATGTGCCGCGACTTCACCAACACCGTCTGGGTCGATGGCGAGCCGGAACCGGTGGACGGCACGGCCTGCGAAATGGCCGATGGCAGTTGGCGCGTGGTGGGATAAAGCCCGCCCCACGCCTGTCAACCCGATTTCTTTCCAGTGGACCTGCAACCTTACTTGTGTCAATTACCCCGCTGTTCCGGCCTCCGGGGCGGAACCGGTTCACAGGAAAAATCATGGGTGATAACAAGGGATTGATGGCGGGCAAGCGCGGCCTCATCATGGGTGTCGCGAATAGCCGGTCAATTGCCTGGGGCATCGCCAAGTCCTGTGCCGCGCAAGGCGCCGAACTGGCCTTCACCTATCAGGGCGGCGCCCTCAAGAAGCGCGTCGAGCCGCTGGCCGCCGAAATCGGCTCGAAAGTCGTGGTGCCTTGCGACGTCACCGACATGGCGTCGATTGATGCCACCTTCGATGCCGTGAAGGCCGCCTGGGGCAAGCTCGACTTCGTCGTCCACGCCATTGCCTTCTCCGACAAGGACGAGCTGACCGGCCGTTACGTCGATACCTCGGCGGACAATTTCACCAAAACCATGTTCATCAGCTGCTACTCCTTCACGGCGATTGCCCAGCGCGCCGAGAAGCTGATGACCGACGGCGGCTCGTTGCTTACTCTTACTTACTATGGCGCCGAAAAATGGATGCCGCACTACAATGTCATGGGTGTCGCCAAGGCGGCGCTGGAAGCCTCGGTGCGCTACATGGCCGCCGACCTCGGCCCCAAGAACATCCGCGTCAACGCCATTTCGGCGGGACCGATCAAGACACTCGCCGCCTCGGGGATCGGCGACTTCCGCTATATCCTGCGCTGGAACGAATACAACTCGCCGCTGCGCCGCACGGTGACGACGGACGAAGTAGGTGACTCAGGATTCTATCTGCTCTCCGACCTGAGCCGCGGTGTGACTGGCGAAATCCTGCACGTCGATGCCGGCTATCATATCGTCGGGATGAAAAATCCGGAGGCGCCCGACATCACGGTGAATTCCGGTGGCGAGCAGTAAGTATCCGCCGGTCTATTTCATCCGCCATGGCGAGACGGACTGGAACCGGCAAGGCCTGATTCAGGGCTGGATCGACATTCCGCTGAATGAAAATGGCCACAGGCAGGCGCAGGCCGTGGCACGGGGCTTGGTGCAGGTTGCGGATTTCCCGCCGGACTGCAATTTTGTCGTGAGCCCCCTGCAAAGGGCCAGGCAGACGATGGGTTACCTGGCCGAGGCGCTGGCGCTTGAACCGCAACAGATCGCCATTGATGCCGCCGTGCGGGAACTGGGCTTCGGCATCTGGGAGGGCAAGCCCTTCTGGGAGCTGAAAGCCTCGCCGGTCTATCCGGCATTGCCCGAGGACCGCTATGCGTGGCGCCCCGATGGCGGGGAAAGCTATGAGGATGGCAATGCCCGAATCAAGCTTTGGCTCGATAAACTCGACCGGCCGACGGTGGTCGTTGCCCATGGTGCCATCGGGCGCTGCCTGATCGGCGAAATGGCCGGACTTGGCCGCCGCGACCTTGTCCGCCTCGAAATGCGCCAAGGCTGCTATTGCCGCTTGCTGGATGGCCAGGCCGAGTGGTTTGACGGAACCGCCGATGCGGCTTAATCAAGCTGCCTATGTCGCATAACACATTCGGCCACCTGTTTCGCGTTACCACCTTCGGCGAAAGCCATGGGCCAGCACTGGGCTGCGTCGTCGACGGCTGCCCGCCGCGCCTTGCCCTGACACCCGAAGACATCCAGGTCTATCTCGACAAGCGTCGCCCCGGGCAATCGCGCTTCACCACCCAGCGCCAGGAACCGGACCAGGTGAAAATCCTGTCCGGGGTCTTCGAGGATGAGCGCAGCGATGGCCCGCGCACCACTGGCACACCGATCATGCTGATGATCGACAACCTCGACCAGCGCTCCAGGGACTATGCCGAAATCCGCGGCAAGTACCGGCCCGGCCACGCTGATTTCACCTATGATGCCAAGTATGGTTTTCGCGATTATCGCGGCGGCGGGCCCTCGTCGGCGCGCGAAACGGCGGCCC
This sequence comes from Aestuariivirga sp., assembly GCA_046594125.1. Taxonomy (GTDB): domain Bacteria; phylum Pseudomonadota; class Alphaproteobacteria; order Rhizobiales; family Aestuariivirgaceae; genus Aestuariivirga. The sequence continues at coordinate 2,389 of JBKJQD010000267.1, read as the reverse complement.
GGGTGGCGGCGGGCGCCATTGCCCGCAAGGTCATTCCCGGCGTGTCGATCCGCGGCGCGCTGGTGCAGATGGGACCGCACAAGATCGACCGCGGCAACTGGGACTGGAGCGAGATCGACCGCAATCCGTTCTTCACGCCCGATGCGAGGGCTGCGAAATTCTTCGAGGACTATCTCGATGGCATCCGCAAGGCCGGGTCGTCCTGCGGGGCCATCATCGAAGTAACCGCCAGCGGCGTTCCCGCCGGCTGGGGTGCACCACTCTATGGCAAGCTCGATCAGGATCTCGCCTCGGCGATGATGAGCATCAATGCCGTCAAGGGTGTGGAGATTGGCGCCGGTTTCGAATCGGCCTCTTTCACCGGCGAACAAAATGCCGATGAAATCCGTATGCGCCATGGCAAGCCGGAGTTCCAGTCGAACCAGGCGGGTGGCATTCTCGGCGGCATATCCAGCGGCCAGGACGTCGTGGTGCGCTTCGCGGTCAAGCCCACCTCATCGATCCTCAGTACACGGAAGACCGTGACGGCGGACGGTGAAGATGCTGACGTGATGACCAAGGGGCGCCACGATCCGTGCGTGGGTATTCGCGCCGTGCCGGTGGGCGAGGCCATGATGGCACTGGTGCTGGCCGACCATTTCCTGCGCCATCGCGGGCAAATGGGCTAGGTATGCAGGGCACGGCGGGTTTCCGCTCTGACAAGTTCGCGCTGCTGAGCGGCTTGGTGCTGTTGCTGTTGACCGCCGGCTATTACTGTCTGCGCCCGGCCATCGTGCTGGGCGACCCCGATATCTGGTGGCATGTTCAGACCGGGCGCGACATCGTCGCAACACTCCGTGTGCCCTATGCCGATCACTATTCCTATACCTTCGATGGACAGCCATGGATCGCCAAGGAATGGCTGTCGCAAGTGCTGCTGGCCTTGGCCTTCAAGACCGGCGGCTGGAGCGGCGTCATGCTGCTTTCGGTGCTGGCCGTGGCCGCGGCGCTGGTAGCGCTCTATCTCGAACTGGGAAAGCACCTGCGTCTGGAGATCGCGGCGGCCATTGTCCTCGTCTGTGCCGTGGTGCTGACGCCGGTGGTGATTGCCAGGCCCCATATCTTCACGCTGCTGCCCATGGTGGTTTTGACGGCGCGGCTGTTTGGCGCGGCGGCGCGGCAGAAGCCACCGGAATACTGGCTGCTGGCGCTGGTGGTGCTGTGGGCCAATCTGCATGGCAGTTTTACTTTTGCGCTGGTTATCGCCGGCTTTGCCTTTCTGGCCATAGCCGAGGCCTCGCGCCTGACTGACCGGCCCTTGCTGGTCAAATGGCTGATCTTTCTCGTACTCGCCGCGACGGCGACTTTGGCCACGCCCTATGGCCTCACCAACTACACCATCAATCTGTCGATGATCTCCGGCAACGAGACCATGCCCTTCATCACCGAATGGCAACCCTTCAGCGCCCAGCGCGACCGCATCATGGAATACGGGCTGTTGGCGGGGCTGGCGGCGCTGATCGCCACGCGGGCGCGGCTGGGCTGGACGCGCGTGGCATTTCTGATTTTCACGCTGCATATGTTTCTTCTGCATGTGCGCTTCGTCTATGTGTTCTTCCTGCTGGCGCCGCTGGTGGTTGCGGCGCCGGCGGCGGAAACTCTTGCCGCCATGGCGCGGCTGACGGCCAGGGCCAAGACGCCCGACGCGGTGCAGGAATTTTTGTCGCGCCGGTTTCCGCCGATCATGGCGGGGCTCGCAGGCGTAATCGCCTTAGCCATCGCTGCTGTTGTGGTCTCGCAACCCTTTGTTCCGGAAAAGCGCCGCTCGATTGAAGACGCGCTGGCCTATGTCCACGCCAATCATCTCGATGGCCCGGTGTTCAACGGCTACAATCTGGGCGGCGTGCTGATCTTCAACGGCATCAAGACCTATCTCGATGGCCGCACCGAACAGTTGTTCCGTGGGGACTTCATGACCGGTTACCTGGCCTCGGGCAACGCCGATGGCGCAGGCGTGGTTCAGGAGATTGTCAACCGCTACAAGACCACCTGGGCGATTTTTCCGAAGAAGGATATCCGAAACTCGTTCCTCGCGACGTTGCCCGGCTGGCACCAAGCCTATGAGGACGACTACGTTATCATCCATGTCCGCTCAGCGCCGTAACCGCCGCGCCGCGATCAAAAATTCCTGGTTGCCCTCACCGCCGGTGATTGGCGATGGTGCGAGGCCCAGCACCGTCCAGCCCTCGCTTTCGAGAAAACCCGCGATGTCTTTGCACACGCGTTGGCGCACAGCTTCATCGGTCACCAGCCCGCCCTTGCCGATGGCATCGCGGCCGGCTTCGAATTGCGGTTTGACAAGTGCAATCAAGGTGGCTCCCGGCTCGGCAAGCGATAGAGCCTGCGGCAA
>JBKJQD010000312.1:0-3299 GCA_046594125.1 Aestuariivirga sp. | reverse complement strand
GTCGGAACAAGTTAGCGCGTTGGCATTCAGCCGCCAAAGGATGAAGCACGTATCCGCAGAACTTGATTTATCCAATAGTTGGCTTTATATTCCTTTGATATGATTGAAAGACTATTCAAATGACTACCGCCGATCTCCTCTCTTCCTACGCCGCGCGCATTTCGGAAGTGGAGCGGGTATTGATCCAGCATTCGCCGGTGGCGGTGATGCCGGGGACGGTGGCGGAGAGCGCCTATCTGCCCCCGGAGTTGCAGATAAAGCGCTACTACGCACATCTGGTTCTGCCACGGCTTTCCGGGTTGTTGCGCAAGGGGCTGGACCTTGATGTCAATGCGGAGGGCTTCGGGCTGGCCTTGCAGGTGGCGGCGGCGGAACTGCGTCTCCAAACGGTGGCGGGCTGGCCGGGTTTCGCGTTGCTGATGCACAAGATGCTGGGTGATGCCATCCTGCCGTGGCTGCCATCGCTGTTCCTCGCCGCCACGGCGCTGCCGGGGATTGCGGCGCCCGCCTTCGATGGCGATGAGGTGCGCCAGTTTAGGAGGGAAATTTAAACTTGTTTCCCCTCGCCACCACGTAGCGGGGGAGAGGGCAGGGTGAGGGGGCGGTGGCAGCGTAACGAGACCTCAACGTCCTGTACGCGCGGCAGCCGCCCCCTCACCCCAACCCTCTCCCCCACATGCGTGGGGGCGAGGGCGAAGATGAATGTTGATAATTTATTCCTAGGAATATATACGTAACCCGTCTCTTGCCCACGGAGGGGCGGTTGGCGAGCCGTCGTTGATTGGGGCAGGGGATGCGGGGCCTGAAAATGGCGGCGTCGGGCGCTGCCATAACCAGGGACCAGCCCACACTCCCGCTCAGCCCGCCGGGCTGGGACTCCTTTGCTGGATATGGAGGCTGCTCATGCGGAATGCGGACAGCCACAGAAGCCGAGGGTGGGTACGGGTCAAAATCCGCGGCGCAGGCGGCGTGAAGAACCGCTTGTTTCCACCTTTTTTTGCGGTGAAGCGCTGCCTGCGCCTCGCCTTCCACCTCCGGTCCGCGGCTGTGCCCGGGCCACAGGGTAAAGCCGTGCGCCGCCGCAAGCGGCATATTGCGCCACAAGCCGTCATGCTCTATAGGCTCATCCCATGTCCACCGCGCGCCCCATTGTTTCGGTCTTTGCAGCATTGCCGCTCGCGCTTGGACGCCTGCTTCTTAGCTGCCCCTGAGGGCCGGCCGGGCGTTCTGCCCTGGCTCTGCAGGGGATCATCGCCAGCCAGAACCAGCAAGCTTCGAGCCAGAGATTTCACATCATGATGATCAATCCGCACGAAAAATATCGCGCCTTTCCGCAGGTCCCATTGAACGACCGGCAATGGCCCAGCCGCACCATCGTTAGCCCGCCCATCTGGTGCTCGGTCGATCTCCGCGATGGCAACCAGTCGCTGATCGAGCCGATGGGGCCGGACCGCAAGCTGCGCATGTTCGACGCGCTCATCAAGATGGGGTTCAAGGAAATCGAAGTTGGATTCCCGTCGGCCTCGCAGACCGATTTCGATTTCGTCCGTTCACTGATTGATGGCCACCGGATTCCGGACGGCGTCACCATTCAGGTGTTGACCCAGGCGCGCGAGGAACTGATCCGCCGCACCTTCGAGTCACTGAAGGGCGTCAAGAGCGCCATCGTCCATCTCTATAACTCGACGTCGGAGTTGCAGCGCCGCGTGGTGTTCAAGCTGGATCGCGCCGGCATCGTTGACATCGCGGTCAAGGGTGCCACACTGATCCGCCAGATCGAGCGTGAGCTTGGCATGGAGGGCGTCATCCGCCATGAATATTCGCCCGAGAGTTTCACCGGCACCGAACTCGATTTCGCCAAAGACATCTGCGAGGCGGTAATCGGTGCCTATGAGCCCACTCCTCAAAAGAAGCTGATCCTCAACCTGCCGGCCACCGTCGAAATGTCGACGCCCAATGTCCATGCCGACCAGATCGAATGGTTCTGCCGCAACATCAAGACGCGTGACAGCCTGATCATCTCGCTGCATCCGCACAATGACCGGGGCTGTGCCGTGGCGGCGACCGAGCTTGGCCTGCTGGCCGGTGCTGACCGTGTCGAGGGTACGCTGTTCGGCAATGGCGAGCGCACCGGCAACGTCGACATCGTGACGCTGGCCATGAACCTGTTCAGCCAGGGCATTGATCCGGGGCTTGACTGTTCCAACATCAACGACCTGGTGCGTATGGCCGAGTATTGCAACCAGCTCCCCATCCATCCGCGCCACCCTTACGCTGGCGAACTGGTGTTCACGGCCTTCAGCGGCTCGCATCAGGATGCCATCAACAAGGGCTTCAAGGCCATGGCGGCGTCCAACGCGCCGCTGTGGGAGGTGCCCTATCTGCCGATTGATCCGATGGACCTCGGGCGCAGCTATGAAGCGGTGATCCGCATCAACTCGCAGTCAGGCAAGGGCGGCATTGCCTATATTCTCGAGAAGGAACATGGCATCGAATTGCCGAGGCGTCTGCAGATCGAATTCTCCAAGGTGGTGCAGGCGATTACCGATGGCGAGGGTGTGGAAGTTCCAGCCGAGCGGCTGTGGAGCGCCTTTGAAGCCGAGTATCTCGATGGCAATGGCCGCTACGGCTTCATCGAACACAGTTCGAAATCCGACCACGGCGAGCAGGGGCTGTCCGCCAGCATCACCGTGGACGGCAAGTTGAAAACCATCGCCGGTCACGGCAACGGCCCCATCGACGGCTTCGTCGACGCCATCCGCAAGGAGAGCGGCGTCGGCTTCGAATTCGTCGATTACCGCGAACACGCCATGGGCATGGGGGCCAATGCCACGGCGGTGGCCTATGTCGAATTGCGCGTGTCGGACGGCGCCACGCTGTTTGGCGTCGGCATCGACAAGAACATCGTGGTGGCGTCCCTCAAGGCGGTGCTGTCGGGGGTGAACCGGGCGGCGAAACGGGGGTAATTTTCAATCGGGTGTTCCTCCCGGATCTGCTCGGGATTGGTGTCAAACTTAGTCTCCAGTCAACGTCACACTGATGTGGCGCCAGCAACAGGAGAATATCATGCGTGCAGATTTTCCCGCTTTGATCCCCTCGCTTAGCAGACGTTTCCGCCCCGCGCTCTTGCCGGCCTTGTTCCTGCTCGGACGCGTTGGCGTGGGGCAGGCCGCCACCATGTCGGCCGGGGCCCTGTTCGGCAGTCCCACGCAGACGACCGCCGTTTGTTATTTGTATACTCATACCAAAGGTCATTGAGATCGACCTACGTTTGCCCAGTCTCGCATTCCGATGGATGT
>JBKJQD010000300.1:0-11834 GCA_046594125.1 Aestuariivirga sp. | reverse complement strand
AGACCCAAATTTTGACCCCCATCGCATAGGCGAGACCAGGGCTTGGGATAACGCCCGTCCGCAAACACCGAATAGGCATCATTGTAAATCATAATTCCCCACAGCATGACGATGCGTACGTTGGAGCTCGATATGATCGCCACGGCGGTCTTGAGGTTCTTTGGCCAAGTCGAATTTGGCGATCAGTTGGCCGAGCCCGCCGCCGCCAGACAGGGGCGCGCTCATCGATGCGGGGGTTCCCGAGCATGAGGCCCATGTATATTCGGAAACAGTGCGCCGCGGCGGAACGATTGTGACCGTCCGTTTTCCGGAAGCTGCGGAAGCCGCCATGAAAACCGCCCTTGAGCAGGGCTCGCCAGTCGATCCTGTCAAGCGCCGCGCCGACTACGAGGCGGAAGGCTGGTCCGGATTTGATCCGGATGCGACGGACACTTTTCCGCAGCGTATGACCAGCCGCGACGAAAATCCTTCCACCTGGCGCCAAGTCGTGACGGAGGGTTGCCAGGCCGGCAACCCTCCGTCGATCATGTTCAGCCGAGCCATTTCTCCGGACGGAAAAGTGTGACTATGGAACCATTCCTGCTACCGGCAGTTGACGGCGGTAACCCGGCTCCACACTGATCAAGGATTCAGGAGATGTCCGCCGACCGCCGCCCAAAAATGCCCACCAACAATCTGCTGAATCACATGCGGCAGTCGGATTATGATCTGCTGGCCCCCGACTTGAAGCCTTTTCACAGCGCGGCGAATGCCATTCTCTATCACCATGGCGATGATGTCGGCATGGTCTATTTTCCCTGCGGCAATACTCTTGTGTCGTTCCTGATCTCGACCGAAGAAGCTGGATCAGTCGAGACGATCATGATCGGACGCGAGGGAGCGGTGGGTGGAATCGTAAGCCAGGGCCGGCTACCGGCGTATTCGCAAATCATGGTTCAGCATGGCGGGGATTTCATGACCTTGCCGGTGGGTGCTCTCGACAAAGCCAAACAGGCATCACGAAGCCTCGACAATTTGTTCGCGCGCTATGCCGATTGCCTCCTCGCCCAGATCTTTCAATCGACTGCATGCAACGCGGCCCATTCAATCGAGAAACGCACGGCAAAATGGATTCTGTCTGCCGTTGACCGGACTGGTGAATTGGAAGTTTCATTGACCCAAGAGCGCCTGGCCTCGATGCTGGGCGTTGGGCGCAGCTATATCAGCCGGGTCATCAAGCGGCTGAAACAAGATAACATCCTTAAAGTACAGCGCGGCCGAATAACCATCCTCGATCCCGAGCGGCTAGCCGGGAGATCTTGCGCCTGCGACAGGGAAGTCCATCAGCACTTCGACTTGATTCTTGCAGGCGTTTATCCCAACGAAAGGTGAAGCAACAAAAAAATGTCCCGTTGCGTTGAGTTTCCTCGCTGCAACGGGACCGGGAGACTTTGGCATAGGCCATCGCCTTCAGGCAGCCAAGCTTCGCAGGGGGAGATGCTGTCAGGCTGCCACACAAATAATGCCGCACACGAAGAAAAGTTTCATCACCGATAAAAAAACTCTTGAGTTTCCGTGCAACACCCGAGGAACAATCCCTGCTTTCGGGCGTTCTCACTTTGTCAATCGTCAATTTATGAGGTGAACCCATGAAATCGTTCTTTGCAGCAGCTGCCATCGCTCTTCCTCTTGTCTTTTCCGGTGCCGTGGCGACCACGGCTCCAGCTGAAGCCCATACGAACATCCGGATCATTCTCGGTGTGCCGTACTACGGCTACCAGGCCGGCCCCGACTACCGCTTCCGCAACGGCTATGGCTGGTACCGAAATGGCCGCGTCGTGAACCGCGGGAACCGGATAAGCTGTGTCCAGGCCGGGCGCATCATTCAGAACAAGGGTTATCGCAACATCGCCGCCAAGGACTGCCAAGGCAGCACCTACGTGTTCCGGGCCACGCGCAACGGCAACCGCGTCCAGCTCATCGTGAACTCACGCACCGGCGCTGTCTGGCGCGGTTAGCCTGACAGCCACTCGGGGAAGCGGCTGGAGCAATCCTGCCGCTTTCCCGACCGTTCAACATTCAGATCAGGAGACGCCGATGCGTGGCATTCTTCTCTGGCTTGTCGGATTGCCAATTCCGATCATCATTCTTCTTTATCTCTTCCATGTCATATAGGAGCAGATCATGGCTGTTGCCCGCATCGTCGAAACGCGAAACACCGACATCACCGTCAAGAACCGTGAGAAGATTGCGGTTCTTCTGGGAGATGTTCTAAGCTCAACCTATGAACTGCTGCTGGCGTCACAATTGGTGCACTGGAACGCCAAGGGCAGCATTTTCTTGCCAGTCCACCAGCTGACCGAGACCCATTACAAGGAGCTGTTCGAGAGTCTTGACGTCATCGCCGAACGGATGCGGGCGCTGGGAACCGAGGTGCCGGCCAACGGTGTCAACAAGGAATTTTCGGTTAGCGCCAAGCTTAGCGGTTCTGACATTCCGCATATGGTCGAGCAATTGGCGAAGCTGCATGAAGGTGCTGCTGCCCATGCGCGGGAAGTCGCGGCAAAGAGCGATGAAGCCGGCGATATCGTCACAACCGACATGCTGGTCGATTGCATGAAGCTGCACGAAAAGGCCGTGTGGATGCTGCGGGCCATCGTCGCCAAATAGGTTTCAGCTTCCGGGTATGAAAGAGGCCGGGTTTCCCCGGCCTTTTTTCATCAAGCTGGCAACAAACGTCAGGCGGCCTTGCGGGAGCGCATGTCGAAGAACAGTGCTTGGGCGATCAGTGCCTTCACCATATCGGGTGAAAACGGCTTGGTGATCAGGAAAGCCGGCTCCGGCCGCTCGCCGGTGAGCAGCCGCTCCGGGAAGGCGGTGATAAAAATGACCGGCACATCGAAGTCCTTGAGAATGTCATTTACCGCGTCGATGCCGGAGCTGCCATCGGCGAGATGAATGTCTGAAAGGATGAGCTGGGGACCCGTTTCCCTGGCCATCTTCACCGCGTCTTTGCGGGTGCGGGCGATGCCAACCGAGCGGTGGCCCAGGGACGTCACAATATCCTCGATATCGATGGCGATGAGCGGTTCATCCTCGATAATCAGGATGTCGCTGGCGATCATTTCAGAAATCTGCCGGTTGGCCTCGTCGTGGAGCATACCGACTTCAATTTCGCTCTTGTCGAGGATCTGCGCTGTTTCCGACCGATTGAAACCTTCGACGGCCTGCAAGATGAACACCTGGCGCGCCGGTCCCGGCATATTTCCGAGGCGGCCCTGGACGGTGGCCTCCCATCCGGCCTGCATGGCAGTAGGCGCCCGGTTTACGGAGATCGAACTCCACAGCTTGCAGAAGACCTGGTAAAGGGCAATGCGCATATTGCTCTGGTCGCCAAGGATCGTTGGATCTGCAATCACCGACTCGAGGACTGCCGCCACATAACTGTCGCCGCTGGCCTGGGATCCGGTCAAAGCCCTGGCGAAACGGCGGAGAAACGGCAAGTAAGGTGCGATGTTTTTGGAAAGACTCATATTTTACAAAGGCTTGGGATTACCCAAGCTCCTCCCTTTAAACGACTCCTGGAGCGTAACGCAAAAAAGACACGGATGGTTCCACATATTTTTGAATTAATTGGGAACCGGACCAATTCTGCGGAGTTTCCTAAGCTTGAACAAGCTATATTGAATACTTGGCAGGATTGAGAATGTGTTGATGACCCATCCAACTTCCCGGAGCAAAGGTTCCGGTGTTTCAAAGAAAAACACGAAAATCGTCCATGACGCGGTGAGCGGCAGGCTCAAGGCTTTCTATGATGATATCGCCGATCAGGATGTTCCAGACCGGTTTCTGGATCTTCTGAAGCGCATTGACGATGCGGCAGGCGGGGGGAAATCCTGAGTGGCTGCGGTCAGCGCTGTGGGGCGCCGAGAGCAGGATGACGGCCGCATGGATCGCGACGATCTGTTCAAGAATGATTTGCTGCTGGCCATCCGCTCGCTTCGCGCCTTTGCGATATCGCTAGTCGGGCGCACTGATCGTGCCGACGACCTGGTGCAGGAAACTCTCGTCAAGGCGTGGCAGCACCGGGCGAGTTTCCAGATGGGCACCAATATGGGGGCTTGGCTTTTCACCATTTTGCGCAACGAATTCTATACGCAAATCCGCAAGCGGAAGCGCGAGGTCGAGGATGCCGACGGCGCCATCGCCGCAAAAGTTGCGGTGCTGCCCGCCCAGAACGGTCACATGGATTTAAATGACGTGCAAAGTGCGTTGCTGAAGCTGCCGGTCGACCAGCGAGCAGCCGTGTTGCTGGTCAGCGCCTCCGACATGTCTTACGAAGAAGCCGCAATTGTATGCGGAGTCGCAACTGGGACCATCAAGAGCCGCGTCAACCGCGGACGGGCCAAGCTGGCCGAGATACTTGGTCTTCAGGCAGCCGCGGATTTTGGGCCTGATGCGGGGCTCAAGGCAGCATTTGCCTCCCGCTCCGCCGAATAGACATTTTTCCGTCAGCCTGGAACTCCCACTGAGCTTGCCGCGTTGAAGTAATGATGCGTTCAACAAGGAGAGTTCGCCATGCGTGTATCACAAGTAGCTTCCAACATCGCTGACAGTGCCCAGAAGGCGGCATATGATTCAGCCGATCACCTGCGTGCGGCAGGCCAATCCGCCGCCGATGGAGTACGTAACGTCGGAGAAAGCGTCGTCGAGGCAGTCAACGGCTCAGTGCGCCAGGCGGCTTCACGTGTCGCAGACGACGCGACGCGGTTGGGCAACAGTTCTTATGATGTGGTTGCCGCTGCGGCCAACAGGTCGGCCTCATCGCTTGAAACAATGGTCAACCGCAATCCGGTTGGCGCTTTGGCGGCGGCGCTGGGCGTGGGCCTCGTTCTTGGGCTGTTGGCCCGGAAGTCATGATCAGCCTCCTCCGCCTCGCCGCAATTCCGGTTGCGGTCAGCCGGATCAAGACCAATGTCCGCCGTTCCATCCTCTTCGCGGTCTTGACGGGGGTGGCCTGTCTGGTGGCAGCGGCGGGCATTGGCTATTTCCTTAACGCCCTATGGATTTACCTTGCCGCGATCTATGGTGCGGTGAATGCCGGGCTAATCATCGGCGGTGGACTGGTGCTGCTGGCGGCCATCATATTTGTCATTGCCATGATGTCGCAATCACGCTCGTCTCTGTCTCCGCCACCTCCGATGGCATTTGATCTGCCATCGATAGCCACCAACCTGTCCAGCCAGGTCTCTGCGGCTTTGCAGGGGCCAAATACAAAATTACCTGCGGTGGCTTTGGTCGTGCTGTTTGGTTATGCCCTGGGCCGGGGTTTGCGCCGCAAGTAAGTTACATTTTCACGGCTCTGCAAAAACAGCGGCCCGCTTGGTGCCGCTGTTTCCTTTTTCTCTCCGCCCAGTGCTGTGATTTGTGCATGTGTGACGGAACCGGACGGCGATTGCCGCATTGTCACCACAGGGATGCCGCTCGTCCTGCACAATCACGGGAGACTTACATGAACTTCTCGAATCTGCTCCACTGGGCCGTCATTTTCCTCATCGTCGCCATAGTCGCGGCGCTGCTGGGTTTTGGCGGAGTGGCCGGCACGGCCATGGCCGGTGCCAAAATCGTCTTTTGGGTCGCCATCATCCTGGCGGTTCTCGGCTTCATCTTTGGCGTCATGCGGCGTGCTTAGCTGCTGATTGGCGTACCGCGTACTTGAGGCCGGATCCATAAGGATACGGCCTCATCAATTTGCGGCATGAATGGTGATTTCAAACTGATTGCCCAAGCAAACGAAAGGGGCCCGTCAAGGGCCCCTGGTGGCAAGAATTGTAGCTCACTATCGGTTCAAAGTCTGCTTGTACACGATGCTCATGTTCTCACCGGCCGTTGCGGTCTGAAGCACTGGCTGCTGTTGCACCGTATTCCGCGACAGAAGGGTGACAAAGGGAACGGCGGTGAGCTGTATGGCTGCGAGGAGAAGTACCGGGATCAATCTCATGTTGTCCTCCATATAGGGAGACAACACCGCAGGGCTGATCGAGTTCCCGGCTGCGTTAATTGGCTAACCGGTTGTCTTTTCTAGCGTATCAATGGCCTTGCGAACCTCGTCAAGCCGCGATGGCTCGCCGCCCGTCATGTTTTCACCAGTCGCGGCCTGGAGCTGGTGGGCCTCATCTTCCCAGCTCTTCAGAACCTTGAGCTTTTCAGCCTTGGTGATCGAAGCCGCCAGGACTTGCGCGGGGCTATCGAAAATCTTGGTGGGGCTGGCTTGCGCTTTTTCAACAATTGCATTGGTCATCTCGGTCACTCCAGTATTGAGTTCAACAAGCGTTGCGGGCGCCGTCATAAACGGCGCCCAACTTGGTTTGGTTTGATCAGAGCCGGTTCAGCCAGCCATCGACTTCAGTGCGGGCCTTGTCCTTGGCGTAGCCGTAGCTCTTCTGGAGGCGCCCTTCCAGCTCCTCGCGGCGGCCGTTGACGACGTCGACATCGTCATCCGTCAACTTGCCCCACTGGGTCTTGACCTGGCCCTTGTATTCTTTCCAGCTACCTGCGATGCGATCCCAGTCCATTTGCTTACCTCATGTGATTGAAAGGTTGTTTTCTGATCACGCATGACGCGCCGTCGGCACGTCACCGCTGTGAGAACAACAATCGTGCTGCGGAATTGTTCCCGGCTTTCACTTGGCCCCAGCGGCCGAAACGTCCAATCCGGCGGCTTCTGCGACGCCGGCTTGTGGCTGCATCGTTTGCAACAGTGGCATGGCGTGGGCCGGTATGTGAATGTCTCCATGGCCTTCAGCTCCGGACCAGGCAATGGTGAGCAGGCGGGCATTGTTAGCCTGCTGGGTGATGCGGCGGACCGCATAGTTCTTCTGGGCTTCGCTGGGAGCCGACAGATAGCAGAGGCAAATGGTTGAAACCGTGCTGGCATCAATGGCGGGAAGGTGGCCCGGAAGTATCGCGTCTTCCGGGAGCATCCGGTGGGCGATGTGGTGGTTTTTCAGCAAGGCGGAGAAAGCCAGCGTCGCCGAAAAGTTAAGCGGGCCGTGCGCCGAGATCAACAGGACGGACGCCTTCTCGCTTGCGGCGGATTGATCGTCGCCCCAGATCTCGTCAAGCGTTTCGGAGAATGTATTCGCTACCGCCGTCTGGCGCGGCCTGTCGAGAAGTTTTCGTTGTTGGTCATTGTGGGCCAGGAGCAGGGCTGGCACGGCAACCTCGGACAGGAAGGCCTCCAGCCGCTCATCCTTGTCATAGTCGGCGGCCAGTTCGGCGGCTTCGATCGAATCGCCTGCCAGCAGGCGCTGGTAGAACGCATGGTCGGGGGTGAGTACCGGCTGGCTGCCGAGCAGGATCTCGAGAAAGTTGAGGGCCTCGATATGGCGGCCCAGGACCAGCACGCCGATCATGATCGGTGTCGCTAGCACCAGACCGATCGGCCCCCAGAGTGCCGTCCAGAATGTCGCCGACGCGACGATCGCCACCGGCGACAGGCCGGTCATTTTTCCGAAGAGCAAGGGTTCGATCACCTGTCCGACAATAAGTTCCGACACAAACACGAGGGCTGCCGTGATGATGGCCAGGGTCCAGCCGTCACCAATGGCGGCGGCGATGATGACCGGGAAGATCGAGGACAACATCGTGCCGACATAGGGAATGAAACGCAGGACAGCGGTTAGAACGCCCCACAGAATCCCCCCAGGTACGCCAATGATCGTCAGTCCGGTGCCAATGATGGTGCCGGTCAGGATATTGACGAGAAGCTGGGCCGAAAACAGATGCGTCAGCCTGCGCCCCGCTTCATCAATGGCAATCGTCGTGCGGTTGATGTCACCGGTGCCGGCCAGACGGACCATGCGGTTGCGTAAATCCTCACGGTTGAAAAGGATGAAAAATACCATGAGGATGACAATACCAAATTGCGTGATCGGGTGAATGATGAAACTGATCACCGAGACGATGGGCTGCAGCGGTCCGAAATTGCTGTTGCGCAATTCGACGGGAATTGGTTTGACCTCCTTCGGCTTGCCTGTGGATGGTTGATTGCTATCCACGAGTTCCGATTGCAAATCCTTCAGGACGTTGGCGGCCTTCTCGATGGTACCACCGCCGGAGGCAAACAGCTTGATGCTGCGGGCTTTCTCCCTGAGGTTGGTTTCGTAGCTCGGCAAATCAGCGGCAAGCCGCGTCAATGTTGTCGCCAGCACCGCGGTACCGAGGATGATGCCGGTAAAAGTGACGGCCACGACGGCAGTAATTGCCAGGGACCTGGGGATGGAGAGGCGCTGCAGGAACCGGACGACCGGAACGAGCAGGATCGACAGTAAAATGGCAAGAACGATCGGAACCAGGATGTCGCGGCCAAAATAGAGAATGACGCAGATGGACACGAATGAGACCAGCGCGGTCATCAAAGGCAGGCCGCGCGCCGGTTGCAGGACATTCTCGCCGAACAGTTTGACAGCTAAAGGACGCATGGACGTTTCCCCTAAAATCCCATTGATACCGTCGGGAACCGATTTCCCGCGTTGGTCGCTTCGCGCAACATAGCGATAGGCTGCAAAAAGCAACGTACCCCGAAGCATGAGCCGCCCCGAGTGGATAAATGTTGTTTTCCGGAATAAGTTCCCTCCCGGTTTTATATGGGTCTTGAAATAATTGCCGCCGCATTCGGAACCGCAAGGTATGATTTGCGTTATACGAGCGTCGGAGACGCGCGCCATGGCAGTCCAAAAGTATCAGAATGTTAAAATCCCTGAGTAAAACGGCTTGGACTATTGGTGCCGGCGTTTTGCTCACGGGTATTTTCGCTGGCGGGGCCTATTACGTTGAGGCAAGGCAAATTCAGGTGCTTGCGGCCAATGTGGTTGAAGACCAGTTCGACAAAGCGGGTTTTTCCTTGGCTGCGGCGCGTACCGAGACCTATGCCGCCGGCGCCTTGGCCGGTACTTCCACCGTAAGCTATGCCATGTTGAAGAATGCCCTGCCGCGCCTGCAATTCCGGAGTGGAGAACAGCCGCTCTGGCTGTGGGCGCGTTTGGTTCCGGCCGCTGACATTCCGGCCCTCGAATCCGCCGTGCGCCGGGAAACCGGCTATGAGGGATTTGCGGTGCGTGGCCAGCCGCCGGGTGCCAGCTTTGCTGCTCCAGTGGTCTTCACGAGCGATCCGTCGCGCGCCTCAACTCTGGGTCTCGACCTGATGTCACTCAAATCATTTTCCGAGGAAGTCGGCAGGGCTGCCGGGCTTCGCAGCGATGCCAATGGCGTCGCTGACTTTTTGGCGGAGGACGGCGCGGGTGCTTTGGGAGAAACAACTCTCTATGTGGGAGCCCTGGTGCAGGAGCGTTCGGGCAATGCTGATGCAACCAACCGCACCCTCTTTGTCAAAGGCCTGACCTACCCGGATTTCGTAAAGGCCCTGCACATCTCGGGAGGCCAGGTTTTTGAACTTTCAAGAATACTTCCACAGGGCGTTGTGCTGCCCATATTCGAGACGGGCAAGACAAGCGGCAGCGTGATGTCCCGCACGCGCGATTTGACCGTCGGCTCGCAGGTTCTGCGCCTCTCGATGTCCCTGCCGGATAGCCCGGCGCGGCCGCGCAATTGGGTGATTGTTGCCATTTTCGGTTTGCTGTCGACCGGGTTGATCGCCTTGGGCCAATCCTGGGTCGCCATGGGCGGGCGGGCGAAATCATTGTCGACGGCGCTTTCCGACACCTCTGATGCGCTGACTGCGGTGCGTTTCAAGGAAGTAGCCTTTTTCGAGAATTCGGGAACCGGAAACTGCGAGACGGATTTCGCAACGGGCCGGCTGCTTCGCGCCAATGAAGCCCTGTGCAGTCTCCTTGGCTATTCGCGCGAGGAGATCAGCCAGAAAACTTTCGAGGACTTGACGCACCCGAATGATGTCAAGGCAAACGAGGAACAATTGCTCGATCCGCCCGGCCAGCCGCGCGAGCATATGCAGTTCGAGAGACGCTACGTCCGGAAGGACGGGACACCCATCTGGTGTCTGGTGAATGGCCAATTGGTGCGTGACGGTTCCGGAAACCCAGCCTTCTATGCGATAGTGATCATCGATATCTCGCAACGCAAGCATGCGGAGACGGCCCAGTCGATACTGCTGGCCGAACTCGCTCACCGGGTGCGGAACACGGTGCAACTCACCGCCACTCTCGCCCGGCAAACGGCCAGCAGCGCCCGCTCCGTCAAGGAATACGACAACCTCTTCCATGGCCGGCTGGTGGCCCTCAAGACCGCGCAGGATCTGCTTTTCGACACCGGCTGGAAATTCGCCTTGTTGCAGGAACTGGCGGAACGCACCCTCAAGGCCTTCATACCGCCCAAGGGGGAAGAGGACCGGTTTGTCATCGACCTTCCCAACCTCGAGCTTCCGACCCAGCATGCCCAGACGCTGGGGATCGCACTCAACGAGCTGGCGGTCAACGCCGCCAAGTATGGGGCCCTCGCCCGCAACGGAAAGGTTCACATGAAGGGCGAGATCGAGAACACGGCGGAGGGCCGGCGGCGGCTCCATCTCAAATGGCAAGAGTCGGGCATGACGTCGGTGCGGCGCAATCGCCGCGGCGGATTTGGCACCAAGATGCTGATGGTGGCGGTTCCCGAGCAGTTCCAGGGCTTTGCCAAGATGAAATGGCCGAAGACCGGTTTGATCTATGAAGCCTGGCTACCACTCGATTTTGCGGCCCAAACCTGACTGCGACAATTGCAGCATGGCCGATTAGGGAACCCAAGGCCGGTCCAGGCGTTTATCCCTTTCAGAATGAGGGAATCACATGGTCAAGCTACTCGGATTGTCGCTTTATCTCATCGTCGCGACATTGATGCTGGTGGCATTCGCCGGAACCATTTTTTTGCCAGTTGCCCTGCTGGCGTTGATTGCTGGCGCCTACGCGCTTTTGGTTGTCATCCTCACCGAAGTGAAACGCTCGCTCGTCTGAAGCGCAACGCGAGATACACATAACAGGAGAAGCAGAACAGGCTGGCTGTCGCCGATGCTGTCCAAATTGAGTGAAAACACACCATCGTGCTGTGCAATGACCGGCCCAGTCCACCTCTTTTGCATGTTCCCGTCACGCAAAAACAGCAGTTCCAGCATCTTCTCTCCGGCACGATAGCGCACTTCATACGAGGGCCAGGACTGTGGCACGCAGGGCGTGATGCGAAAGCCCTGCGCCCGCCTCTGGAAACCCAGGACGGCCTCGAACCCGGCGCGATACATCCAGCCGGCGGCACCCGTGTACCAGCTCCAGCCGCCTGCCACGATAGGGCGGTTCGCCATAGACATCTCCCGCCATGCCATAGGGTGTCATCGCGCTGCGTCAGGATCTCGCTTTAAAGGGTGATGCGCTCGTACCGGAATCTGCCGCCCGCGAAGATCGGCAGGAATGCCGGTATGAACAGCAGACCCAGTATGATGGTCATCCAGGCCAGCGCCGCAAGCAGCGGCTGGGCAGGAGAAATGTTCCAAAGTGGACTTATTGGGGCAATCTCAGCGCCATAGCGGCATTGTTGTGTTCACTAGTGGACTGACTCTGCTCCTCGAAGTGTGTAATGGTGCACACGCCGATCCTTCTGATGCATGCTTGGTCGTGAAGGAAAATCTGCGAGCAGGTCTGGCGCAGCTGGCGATCAATCATTGGGTCAAGGTGAGAATTCCCATATGAATTGCGTAGCGCCTTCACGGATAATGCAGTCGAGAGCCATGCCCGTTTGTCAATTGCCAGCGCATGTGGTCACGATGGCGCAGCCTTGCATGCTGCTCGACGAAGATGTGATCATCATGATTGATCTCGAGGAGAGCCTCCGCGGCATCGGTCTGAGCAATA
>JBKJQD010000447.1:0-17891 GCA_046594125.1 Aestuariivirga sp. | reverse complement strand
GTCAACCGAACAACTCACCGTCGGCAAGGCAACGCTTTCGCCCAGCGGCAAGAGCGAGGTGCTTGAGCATGGCGGCGACGCCGGCATTTACGCGGAGACCGGGCGGCTGAACATTTTTCTGGTCGGCTCGGAGCTGGCACAGACGTGGTTTGAGCTTTCACCCGGCGATGGCTTTTATGTGCCGGCGGGCGCGCGTTATCGCCTGATGAACATGGGCAGCGTGTCATGCGATGTCATGTTCGGTGTCGCACCCCGCTACCTGCCGCACCCCACACAATAGGTGGCAGCTTGACTCCTTCCCGCCACCCGATCGGCGTTGACATCGGAGGCACGAAGATCGCCGCAGGCAGCGTTGACGTTAGCAATGACTCGGTCAACAACCGCATTGAGATTCCAACGCGGTCCGAACGCGGCGGAGCCGCGCTGTTTCAATCGGTGCGGGACATGATCGCGTCACTCATCGCGGCGCCGGGCGGCATGTCGCATGGCATTGGCGTTGGCATTTGCGAGATCGCCGATGGCGATGGCAAGCTTCGCAGCGCTGTGACAGTCGATTGGCGCAGCCGTGATTTGAATGAGTTGGGCGGCGGCGGCGAAGTGGTGCACCTTGTGTCAGATGTCAGGGCCGCTGCTTTGGCAGAAGCCAGTTTCGGCGTGGCGCGGGACCACAAGCATGCGCTCTATGTCTCGGTCGGCACCGGCATTGCGAGCGTGCCGGTCTTTGAAGGCGTTCCTTATGGCGGAGCCAATGGCGCGGCCCTGGTTCTCGCGACTGCGCCGCGCAGTATCGTTTGCCGACATTACGG
This sequence comes from Aestuariivirga sp., assembly GCA_046594125.1. Lineage (GTDB taxonomy): Bacteria > Pseudomonadota > Alphaproteobacteria > Rhizobiales > Aestuariivirgaceae > Aestuariivirga. The sequence continues at coordinate 17,085 of JBKJQD010000447.1, read as the reverse complement.
TTCGCTGTCACAGGGGCCGCTGGAAGACATCGCTTCAGGCCGCGCCATTGCCCGGCACCACACGCATGGCCGCAGCGGTGACGCCCGCGAAGTGCTTCTCGCCGCAGCCAACGGCGACGCGGCGGCGGCAGAATTGATCTTCCGCGCCACCGCCTTGCTGGGCGACGCCATTGGCCGGCTTGCGAATTGCCTTGACCCCCAAGCCATCATCCTGGGCAGCGCGGCCGGCGCCTATTGGGATCACTTGCAAAGGCAGTTACGGCTCTTGCCGTTGATCGCGGCCTGCATTGAGCCATTTTGTAAACCGGCGTCACTGAGCGACCCCTCTACTTCAAAAAAATCAAGGTATAAGCGTGCCGATGGGCGCGCTTCGCGAGCGGCTTGCTCTACCGGGCTACACCACCACCGGGGACACGACCCGTGGTTTCTTTGCACTCAATCGCGTTGCCCGCTTGGCACCTGCGCTGGTCCTGATCGCATGATGTAAGTCTACTTCCTTTGCCTTTGGCTTCTCTTTCCGAGCTGGTGCCTTGCTCGCCATTTGCGCCTTGGACCGTTTGGGGCGCTTGATGATTGCCGGGACGGGGGTGATGATGTTGGCGGTTTCAGCCATCTCCAGCCCGAACAGGGCGGCGACATCGCTTTCGGCCAGCACCCTTGCGGCATCTGGTGCCGCCTTTTCCAGTGGAAGATTTTGGCCGGCACTGGCCAGTAATTCATTTTCGTCCACGTCGCGCAGCACGAAAAGAAGCTGAGGTTCTTCATCGAGCCTGGCGCCGACGCCATAGAGGACCGCCGCAACATGCTTGCACATGTCCGCCCAATCCGGACAGCTGCAGGACAGCTTGATTTCCTTCGGCGACGGAAACAGACCGTCACCCTCGCGGCAGACCCGGTCCATGACGCCTTTCGCCAAGCGGCCTTGCAGGAGTTCAACCAGCGAGTCGACGGTTCCGGCGCAGTCCCGGCAGATGGCTTTCCAACGGGCCGGGCTGACTGGTGAAACAACAATCTTGACTTTGTAAAGCGTAGAGCCCGCGACCAGTGCCGCGATCCCGCCCTTGCTGATTTGCAGGTCGACGACCGAGCCGTTTCGGACATAGGTCCTGCCGCGCGGCAAGCGGCTCTCATAGTCGCTGTATCGCTCGAGGTTTATGCACCAGGACTTGCCCCAGAAGCTCTTGGTAATTGTGCGGCCCACAATAGTCACAGGGGCAATGGCGTGCCCCTGTTTCTTCAACGTGGCCAGCTTGCGTTGCGCCTGCCGCCGCTTCTCGGCCACCGGCACGTAGTCGCGAAAACCATAGAAGCTCACGCGTCAGTTCTCCTGCATCGCCGCGCCCAGGTCGAGACTCACGAGCCTCAGTAAGTCCTCGTTCTTCATCTCGGTCAATACCATGTCAGCCCCACCACTGAGGAAATCCCCAGCTAACTGCTTCTTCGACTCGATCATCTGATCGATTTTGTCCTCCACGGTGCCGCGGCAAATGAATTTGTGCACGAGCACATTCTTTGTCTGCCCGATCCGGAAGGCGCGGTCGGTGGCCTGGTTTTCGACCGCTGGATTCCACCATCTATCGAAGTGAATGACATGCGAAGCCGCGGTGAGATTGAGTCCGGTACCGCCCGCCTTGACCGAGCGCACGAAGAACGGGACGTTTTCGTCCTCCTGGAATTGGCGCACGAGATCCTTGCGCTTGGCGACCGCCGTCTGGCCATGCAGGACGAGGCCGGGCCGTCCGAATACCGAGCTCAGGAACGCCGAAAGTGGCGCCGTTGTCTCCCTGAACTGGGTGAAGATGAGGGCTTTTTCCTGCCGCGCGGCAATCACTTCCGCGATGTCGCGCAGACGCCCCAACTTGCCACTGTCCGCCTCGGCCCATCGGCTTTCGCCGAGCCACTGCGATGGATGGTTGCAGATCTGCTTCAGGCGCATGAGAAAGGCCAAGACGATCCCCCTCCGCTGCATTCCATCAGCATCGGCAAGGTGGCCGGCCAGCTCCGCCACCGCTTGCTGGTAAAGTGCTGCTTGCTTGCGGCTCAAGGGGCAGAAGGTTTTCACCTCGGTCTTGTCGGGAAGGTCGGCAATGATGCTCCTGTCGGTCTTCATCCGCCGCAGGATATAGGGGCGCACCAGGTCGCGGAGCGGGCCGTAAGGGTTTTGCGGCCGATCAACGAGGCGTTTGACGAAAGCCGAAAACTGGCTCGACGACCCCAACAGTCCGGGATTGATGAAGTCGAAGATCGACCACAGGTCGCCGAGCCGATTTTCGATGGGCGTGCCGGTCAGGGCAATGCGCGTGTCAGCCTTGAGCTTCTTGACCGCTCGTGTTTGCTTGGCATCGGGGTTCTTGATGGCCTGGGCTTCGTCGAGCACCACGAAGCGCCATGATGCCGTTTCCAGCCATGGCGTCCGCGACAGGAAGCCATAGCTCGTGATGACCAGATCGACGTCTGCGAAGCTGGCGGCGCCGTCCGGGTGCGGTCCATCGGGCACCCCCGCCGATGGATGGACCACGGCTGTCTTGAGGCTTGGTGCAAATCGAGCAATCTCCGCGGTCCAGTTGGTGAGCAGCGAGGCGGGGGCAACGAGCAGGGACGGTTTCCGGTTTTCCTTCGCCTCGTTTTTGAGCACCAGCAGCAGCGACAAGACCTGAATGGTCTTGCCGAGTCCCATGTCGTCGGCAAGACAAGCCCCAAGCCCGAGTTTCGCCAGCAGATAGAGCCATTGCACGCCCGCCTGCTGATAGGGTCGCAGGGTGCCCTCGAAGTAGCGGCCGGGGTCGACACGCAAAAGCCCATCGGGACTACGCAAAGCCGCCAGAGTCTCCGCCAGCCAAGGACCGGCCACAGTCTGGCCCCACTCAACGTCTGCAAGCCCCGCAGCCTCTTTCCCGGCAATGCCGAAGCTGGCAAGCAAGCGCATCGCTTCGCCGAACGACAGGCCATCGCTGACCGCGCGGCGCTCGATGGCCTCGAATTGCGCGAGGGTGCGTTGCAGCCGTTCATGATCGATCTCGACCCACTTGCCCCGGATCAGTGCCAATCCTTCGGATTGCGCCAGAAGCTGTTCGATTTCGGCGCTCGAGAGAGTTTCGCCTTCAAGCGTCACCTCCATCCGGAAATCGAGAAGCGCATCCATTCCAAGCCGTGACGGCGCGTTGCCCCCGACCGTTGCCTTCACCTGCGGACGTGGGGGGCGGTTCATGCGCCAACTCGCCGGCATCCGTACAACCACCCCAGCGTCTTCGAGCGCGGGAACGTCCTTCAAGAATTGAACCGCCTGTTGTGGTGTCCAACGCAACGGGTAAAAGACCTCGCCCGCATCAACCATGGCTTTCAACCATGGGCAATTCCCGGCGGCGCGCTGGATGGGCATCAGTAGCGACAGCAGGCGCTCGCGGTTGCGTGCGCCGGAATACTCCTGCAAGGCTTTGCCGAGCGGCAAATGCTGGGCCTTGGCATCGGCGGAAAGCCGGGTCGTATAGGTAGCAAGAAACGCGAACGGGGCTTCCTCATCCTTGCGGTTCTCCGCGAGGTTGAAGTGAACGCGGCCAACCAGATTCCATGCTGGATGGCGGTTCTTGAGAAACTCTTGCACGGAGAACCTTGTTTCAGCCAACTCGGTGTCGAAGGCCGCATCCATGGCTTGCCATAGACTGGTCAGGACAATCGCCGTCAGATACTCCGCACCGGTCATTGGAGGAACAGCGGCCACCATCCCGTCCAACTCGCCGTCAGCGGGAATCGGCACAGGCGGCTTGGTACGGTTGTCTCCCGCGTCGGGAAGAGCGCACAATGCTGTTACATAGCGCACCCCTAACTCCCGCCAGTACGACAGCACTGGGGGCAGGACGGAGCCGACTTCATCGGCGCCGAGCGATAGAAGTCCGTGTCCGGAGCCTCGTACAAACGCTCCTGCCAATCGTTGTCCTTGTTCTGAATCCAATGCCAGCACGTCCCCGGTCTGCCTGAGGGTCAGCAAGCCATGTGGAGTGAGAACGGGTTCCAGCGCCATTGTGAAGGTTGTCCCTACCGGAAATCGAATCTGGCTCGCCAGTGAGTGGATGTATTGAGCGATGCTTGCCGGTGATGACAGACATTTACAGGATGATCTGGGGAGCTGTCATGTTGAACAAGGCCACCGCTCTGAAGCTGCTCCGCAAACTTCTCAAGAGCGCTGGCCCCTCCGGTCTGAACAGTTTTCGCGCCGCGCCTTAAGTGAAGCCTCTGCGTTGGGTTTGGCATCTGCTCTCCATCCCGAAGCGCGGCCCTGGGTCTTGCACGCGGCGCATTCGGCAATGGTGGCCGTGGCAACAATCCCCAGCGTGGATTAAGACGGCAATGCATTGCAGGCCGGGCACGGTCATTTCATGTGGAAGACGGAGTCGAGCGGGATGGAGACCGGTTGGCTTTTCTCGTTGGTGCGCATCATGTCAGCCATATAGGCCCACCAGCGTTGCATCACCGGATGGTCAGGCAGGCTATCCATGCCATGGCTTTGATGGCGGAGCAGAACGCCGAAGAGGATGTTGGTGTCCGGGTCGAGATAGATCGAGTACTCCGAAACGCCGGCCTCATGCAGCAGGTCCACCAGTTCCGGCCAGATCTCGTCATGGCGCCGCTTGTATTCAGCCTCCATGCCCGGTTTGAGAAACATCTTGAACGCGTACCGTTCCACGGAAATTATCTCCAGAAAAGGGTTCAGGCTGCCGCCTTGGCCTTGCCCAAGGACTTGGCGCGCTCGGCGAGATTGGGGCCGAGGACAGACATGATTAACAGGACGCCGATGACAGCGGTCTGGATATGGCCGGTGATGTTCATCAGCGCCATGCCGTTGCGCAGGTTGAGCACAATCAGGATCGAGAACAGCACACCGATGATCGATCCGCGCCCGCCAAAGATGCTGACGCCGCCGAGCAGCACCATTGTGATGATGTCGAGTTCGAAGCCCGTCGCCGCATCGCCACGCACCGATGCGAGCCGCGCCGCGTACAGAAGCCCGGCCAAGGCCGAGATGACGCCTGAGAGAATGAACAAGATGGTCTTGACGCGCGCCACGCGAACACCCGAGAACCGGGCCACTTCCGCATTGGTCCCTATGACATACACCAAACGGCCAAATCCGGTTCGATGCAGGACGAGCCCCAATACGATCAGCAACACAAGGAATATAAACAGCCCCAGCGGAAACGGGCCAAGGAACGCCTTTTGTCCGAGATCGCCGAACCATTGCGGGAAGCCGTTGATGCCGCGGTCTTCCAGCAGTACGCGGGCAATTCCGCGATACATGATCAGCATGGCGAGGGTGACCACCAGGGAAGGAATTTGGACATAGGCGATCCAGAAGGCGTTGAAAGCGCCTGCCAGAACACCCAGCATCAGGCACAAGATGATGGCAAACCCTGCTGGTGTCCCGTTCTCCACCAGTACGCCAAAGGTACAGGCTGCCAGACCCATGATGGAGGCCACTGACAGATCAATCTCGGCATTGATGATGATGAATGTCATGGCGAGCGCCACAATGATTTTTTCAATCGACAGCTGGAACAGGTTGATCTGGTTTTGCAGGGTCAGGAACTGCGGAGCGAGCGCGGCGTTGGCCAGCACGGTCACAATGAGGATGATCAGCAACAAGCCTTCCCAGCTCTTGAGCCTGGCGAGCATCATCCGGATTTTCCTTTCATCCGGCCAAATGATCTTGTCATGAATGTGTCGGTTGCCACTGCGACCATGATAAGCATGCCAAGCAATGCATCGCGCCAGAACTCGCTGACGATAGCCCAGCGCGTCAGGCTGTTGTCGATCGTGTCTACCAGCACGGTGCCAAGAACCACGCCAAGGATGGAGCCCGAGCCGCCAAAGATGTTGACGCCGCCGACAACCACTGCCGCGACTGACTTGAGCTCAAAGCCGAGCCCGGCCACAACTGTGATGTTGCCGAACTTCGCCAGGAAGATAAAGCCGGCGAGCCCCGCTAGCATGCCGCTGAGCACGAAACTCGTGAAGACCACGAGGGAGGAATTGATGCCGGCAACAACGGCTGCATCCGGATTGGAGCCCACCGCATAGAACTTCCGGGCAACGCGGAGGCGCGACAATGCAACCCAGAAGACAATTGCCGCGGCCAGAGACATCGCAACCGTCAATCGCATACCGAAGCTGCCAATTGAAAAGATCGTTACCTGCGGCAGGTTGACAAGCCATTGCGGCAGGCCGGACGTCGTAATGGAGCGGGCGCCTGAGTATTCCACGAGGTAGGTGCGGAACAGCGCCAACGTACCCAGCGTAACGATGATCGAGGGGACGCGGCCATAGGCCACCAGCGCGCCGTTGATGGCGCCGCAAAAAGCACCAAGCCCAAGCGCCATGACGACCACCATCACGGGATGAATGTCAGGATGCGTGCCGAGATAGTCACCGATCAGATAGGCAGCAATGCCAACCACGGAGCCGACCGAAAGATCGATGTTGCGGGTCATCACGACCATCGCCTGACCGATGGCGATCGGCAAAATCACGGCAACGCTTGTCGCGATGCGATTGATCATCCGGGGCGAAAGGTAACCATCAATCTGCGAGGCGAAGAACAAGATCGTCAGCATCAGGACGATCGCCAGCGCGAGAATGCGAAGGGTCTGCGGATGCAGTCTGCGAAACGGCTTAATCATGCCGCGGCCGCCTCGGCATCCTGTCCCGTGGCCAGTGCTATGATGCGTTCCTGGGTGCAGCCGGAAATATCGAAAATGCCCTTCTGCTCGCCTTCGCGCATCACCAGCACGCGGTCTGCCAATGCCATAACCTCCGGCAGGTCGGACGAGATCACCAGCACGGCAACTCCCTGCTTCGCCAGTTCGCGGATGATATTGTGCACCTCCGCCTTGGCGCCGACGTCCACCCCGCGCGTGGGTTCATCAAAGATGAGAAGCCGGGGCTTGGTTTCCAGCCACTTTGCCAGCATCACCTTCTGCTGGTTGCCGCCCGAGAGTTTGCCCACCTCGATTTTCACGTCGGGTGACCGGATCGATAGCCGTTCGCGATAGCTCTCCGCCATGGCATATTCCGCCACCCGGTCAATGATGCCAAATCGGCGCAGGAATTTCTTGAGGCTTGGGAGTGAGGTATTGGCGTAGATCGGCATCGACATGGCGAGTCCCAGCTTGCGCCGGTCTTCCGAGACATAGGCAATGCCGTGTTCCATGGCCTGCTGTGGCGTGCTTATGGTGACGCTGTGGCCGTCAAGTTCAATCATGCCCCGCGTAGCTGGGGCTATTCCGAATAGCGCGAGGCCAACATCGGTCCGCCGCGAACCGACCAATCCGGCGAAACAAAGCACCTCGCCCTTGTGCAGGTCGAAAGAGACGTTTCGGAACACGCCGTCCAGCGCCAGGTTCTTGACGGACAGCAGCAACGCACCATGCTCGTTGGCCCTGGTCTTGGTTGCAAACTTGTCCAGTGCGCGGCCGACCATGTCCTTCACCATGCCATCATGGGTGACTTCGGCAATAGGCTTGGTCGAAATATGCTTGCCATCGCGCAACACCGTGACCCTGTCGGCAATTCTGAAAATTTCTTCCAGCCGGTGGCTGATGTAGAGTACCGCCACGCCCCGGGCCTTCAATGCCTTGGCGATGGATAGCAGCCGTTCTACTTCATGCGCCGATAGCGATGCCGTCGGCTCGTCCATGATCAGGACTTTTACATTGAGCGAAAGGGCTCTGGCGATTTCCACCGTTTGCTGCTCGGCCAGGGTCAATCCGCTGGCGGCACGACGCACGTCAAGGGTTACACCGAGACGCGAAATCAACTCGTCCGAGCTCTGGTAGAGCTTGGACCAATTCATGAAGACGCCGAGATTGCGGTGGCTGATGAAGATGTTTTCCGCAACGTCGAGATCCGGGAACACCATGGGCTCCTGGTACATCGCCGCAAAACCGAGCGCCTGCGCCCCATAGGTGCTGCGAATTGTAACCGGTTTGCCTTCATGCAGTATTTCGCCGGAATCGGGCTGATAGACGCCTGTCATGATCTTGATCAGCGTTGATTTGCCCGCGCCGTTTTCTCCGACGATGGCATGAATCTCGCCGGGCACCACGGCAAGCGATATGTCCGAAAGAGCTGCCGTCATGGCAAAGCTCTTGGAGACGTTGCGGAGCTCAAGGACTGGCGCGACCAAGGGGCTGCCCGTTTGCATATTCAAGGGAGAGAGGGACGAGGCCGCAGCAAGTGCGGCCTCGCGACAGCGGCATCAGACGCAGCTAATTTGCGGCGGCTTGAACGTTGTCCTTGTTGTAGACGGTGAACGGACCCATCAGGATGCGGTTGCCGGCGGCGCGGGTCGGATCCTTCTCGATCTTGAAATTGCCCATCCGTCCGGCAGCGATTTCTTCACCGACTTCACCTTTGATGGCGCCAGTCGCCAGCAAGTAGCTGGTATAGTATGTGAGATATCCGAGGTCGACGAAGCTCCACAGGGCAAATTCCGGCGCACAGCCGTTCATGGTGTAGCTCACCATTTCGGCTGGCACGCCAAGGCCCGAGACCTTCACCTTGTCGCACATCTTTTCATCCTGCATGGCCTTGGCCGCCGCCACGATGCCCACGGAGGTCGGCGCCATGATCACCTTGATGTTCGGGTGCTTGTCCACAAGTGCAAGTGCTGCGTTATAGGACTTCTCCGACTGATCGTCGCCATAGACCGTGTCGACCAACTTCATGTCCTTGTACTTGTCGCCCTTGAGCGCTTCGTTCATGGCGGCAATCCAGGCGTTCTGGTTGGCTGCGTCCGGCGTTGCCGACAGTACCACAAACTCACCCGAGCCACCCATCATCGCGTGAGCCATATCAGCCATCACGATGCCGATCTGGTTGAAGTCAACCTGCGCCACGAACACCGTTTCACCCTTGGCCGATGGAATGGGAGAATCCCATGTCACGACTTTCGTGCCTGCCGCCTGGGCTGCTTCCGCCGCCACCGATATCTGGTCGCCCGCGTTGTTGGACAGCATGACCACATTCTGCTTCTGCGTCGTCGCCGTCGTCAGCATTTCGATCTGACCGGCCACGCTGTTCTCAGGAGTCGGCCCGATGTATTGCAGTGTGCCTTTGTTCTCGAGTTCCTTGTGGGCTTCCTCGGCACCACGGTTGGCCTGGTCGAACGGCAGGATGCCGAGAAATTTCGGCAGCAAAACTAGGTTGGCTGTTTCACCTTTCTTTGCCATCGCCGGCTCAGCGCTTGCGGCGCCTGCCATCAGGATTGTCGTGAGAGCCGTCAAGCACCCAAGCTTAATCAGGCTATTCGGCAGTTTTGACATCTTCTGCATTTTTTCCTCCCTTGCTGTTGTAGTCGTTACTTCCGCCTAGGCGGCGGAGAGTTTGTTGGACTTCTCATTCCGCACGACAATCACCTCAACTCCTTCGGACCTTGCATGGGCCAGGATGCGGGGTGGGGCTGCATCGTCGGTTATGAGTGTGTGGACCCGCGACAGCTTGCACACCGCCATACTGCCCCGGGCTTCGAACTTTGACGAGTCGACAAGCACGACCAGCTTCTCGGCGCGCGAAAGCAGCTTTGCTTCGGCTCGCGCGATGAGCGGATCACCCTCGATCACGCCGAGAGTGTTGATTGAGTAGCAACTCATGAACATCCTCGTCGCCGTAAAGTGCTGGATGGCATCTTCGTCAAAGGGTGAGAGGATGATGCCTTGTTCGCGGTAGACCTCGCCGCCCGGCAGCACGATGCGGTTGTTGCTGTTGCGAATGAGTTCCTCGGCGATCGGGAAGGAGTTGGTGAGAATCTGCATGCGGTGCTGACGCAAATACGCCGCCATGAACCAGGTGGTTGAGCCGGCATTGATGATGATCGACTCTCCATCTTGGCACAGAGCTGCCGCAGCCTCAGCAACCAGGCGCTTGCGATCAGCATTGAGTGTCTGGTTCACGCCAAAGGAGCGGGTTGAAAGATTTGCCTGCTGGGCGGCCTCAACCGCTTCTATGCCGCCATGAACGCGGCGCACCTGCCCCATCTCTTCGAGCTTGACGAGGTCACGCCGCAGGGTAGCAGACGATGCAGAGGTGAGGTCCAACAATTCACTCACGCGGATGACGCCGCGAGCCCTCACCTCGGTCAGAATGATTTGCCAGCGTTCTCGCTCATGCATGACCGAACTATGCATGATCGATCATGATCGTCAACTTGCATTCACGAATTTTACCAATATTGCATTGCGAAAACATACCGCGATGCAATGTGAGCGAAGTCTGAATGATTGTGAAATTGCATGTGCATATGAAATCAGCATGCCTGACATCATGTGTCATGCGCTGTGGGCCTGCTCCCATGCCGAATCCCTTGATGACCCCGGCCTGAGGCTCGACCGGCCCGATCTACCGGGGGAAGAGTTGCGCACTACCAACTTCGGTGGTGGCAGTATCTCCGCAAAGGTGAAGCACAAGGACCCTTTGCCGGGCGATCAGGTTCAAGTGTTATCGGGCATGGACCCGGGAAGAGACATCGGCTCGATCAAGCTTGATCGCTATGCACCGCTCACCTCGATTGATTGCTACCGTGCTGCAGGCTACCATAAGCACAAGACCAGTGAAAGGCCTACCGTCGCAGGCCCCACTGCTGGCATCGTCTGAGCACAAAAAGTCAAAAGGATAAATGCGCATGGGTGAAAAATTCACGGGAAAGCGCAACAAGCGTGGGGATTGGAAACCCGGCGAACCTCTCCATATCGCCCCAGTTTTTGTTTGGCCGTTCAAGCCCTTTGCTTTCCTGAAGTATCTGTTTGGCTACCCCGGCTACTTCCTGCCCTGGGGCATTCTCTATATGGCCGTGCCGATCATCACCTGGCTCTATTTCACGCCGGCAATGGCCGATATGAAGACTTTTGCCCCCGGCTGGATCGCCTACATCTTGTTCCGCAACATGATTCTGATCACCGCCGTTATTGTGCCCTGGCAGGGGTGGCTGCATTGGAAAAAGGCACAGGGCACCGACTGGAAATACACCAACAAATGGTTCGCGCGAGACAACCCGATATTCCTGTTCAGGAACCAGACGCTGGACAACCTGTTCTGGACCTATGTGAGCGCATTGCCGATCTGGACGGCATTCGAAGCGCTGACCATGTGGCTCTATGCCAACGCGTATATCCCCTATGTCTCACCGTCCGAGCATCCGGTCTACTTCGTCTTCATGATGCTGCTGGTGCCTGTGATGCGCGAAACCCACTTTTATCTCATTCATCGGTTGATCCACTGGGGGCCGCTCTACAATCGGGTGCATTATCTGCATCACAACAATGTTGATCCCGGTCCCGTGACAGGCCTTGCCATGCATCCGGTTGAACACCTGTTCTACTGGACCGGAGTGATGATTCACTGGGTTATTCCATCTCATCCAATCCACGCACTGTTTCATATCCAGCACGCGGCCATCACGCCCGCACAGGGCCATGCAGGCTTTGAGCGGGTGGTCATCAGCGGCGGCCTGCAGGTCAAGACCGGGGATTACTTCCATTATCTCCACCACAAGTATTTTGAGTGTAATTTTGGCGGCGATGGACCAGTGAATCTGGACCGTGCGTTTGGTACTTTCCATGATGGCACCGATGCGGCGACGGAACGCATGAACGAACGCTTTCTGGTGCGCGCCGCACAGAAAGCCGCGGCGGAAAAAGGCTCGTGAAATACCGTGGTCATCGGCGCGATGCCGGCTTACCGCGTGATTGCAGTTTAATTGCTGGAGCGCGCAATCAGACGCGTTGGGCCAAGAGAGGCATCCGAAAACTCTCCGCTCGTCCCGCTAACTTTTTGACAGGTTTCCGAAGACTTCGGCTGTCTCGCCGATCAAGTGCCGAACGAGATCGGCTGCAGGCAGTACCCGGTTCAAGCTGGCGGACTGCGGGCGATTTGACCCCGGACCGGGGTTGAATTGTGACGCTTTCGGCCACCTCTCAAGGGCTCGCGGCAGTTCCCATGTACTTGCCCGCTGCCGGGGTCGCGATTGGGTGCCGAAGGAGGGGAGAACTTCGGCGTTTGTTCACAGGTATTGCCGCATTTTCGGCAACGAAGCGGTATCCACTTCGCCGGAAAATGCTCTAACCGGCAAGCATGAGACTGCCGGCCTTCCAGCCGATCATGACGCTGGCACCATGGGTGTTGACGCCAACGATTTCGGGCATGATCGAGGCATCGGCGACGCGCAAGTTCTGGACACCATGCACGCGCAGGCTGGGGTCCACGACGCTATCGGAGCCGACCCCCATCCGGCAGGTACCGGCTGGGTGGAACCAGGTGCTTACGCCGTCTTGGACATACTTGGCGATGGCGTCGTCCGACTCGATATCGATCCCCGGCCACCACTCACCCGTCGTCCACCCGGCCAGAGCAGGCTGTCGTCCGATCTCGCGGCTAAGCCGCACGGCGTGGATCATCGTCTTCATGTCGTCGGGATGGTCGAAGTAGTTGGGATCGATAGCCAATGGCCCTCCCAGGCCGGCGGAGGTGAGGCGAAGCGTACCCCGGCTCTTCGGCTTGGTGATGCCCGGGATGATCGTAAAACGCGGCACGCCATTATTGGTCTCGGGGGCAAAATGCGGCTTGGTGGCGAACGATATCTCGATGTCGCAGCCGTGACGAACCGGGGATGACCGCGCGAACGCACAACCCTCGGTGCACAGGGCGTTAAGCTCGGAGATCTCACGCTTGGAGTTGTAGACAATACCGATCAAGAGGTGATCGACGAGATTTTCGCCCACCGGAATATCGGCGCGTGAGCTTATTCCGAGCTCAGTCAAATGGGCGGCTGGCCCGATGCCCGAAGTCATCAGAATGCGGGGCGAATCAAACGCCCCGGCACACAACACGACCTCACCCGCGTTGATCCGCCCTCCATCGTTAAGCACCACACCCAAAGTGCGTGTTCCGTCCATGGCCAGTTTCGCGACGCCGGCATGGGTCTGGATGGTGAGGTTCTTGCGATCGCGAATCGGTTGGATGAAGGCGCGATTGGTGTTGTTCCGCTCGCCATTGGCGATGCAGGACTTGTTCCAGCCGGCGCCTTCGAGCCTGCCGGCGTCGAATGTGGAGCTGCGAGGGAAGCCAGCTTCGACAGCGGCTTCGACCATCGCCCGCGACAGCTCATTCAGCGGATCAAGAACGGCGGGTTTGAGCCACGCCTCAAGACCCTCGAATTCCGGCACGAGGCTCTTCCAGTCCCAGCCACGGCAACCTTGCGCTGCCCAGCCGTCGTAGTCGGACTTGGCGCCGCGCAGGTAGACCATGCCGTTGAGGCTGCTGGTGCCGCCGAGCACTTTTCCACGCGGCATCTTGTGCGTTCGGTTTGCGGTGCCGGACTGCGGCGTGGAGACGTATTGCCAGTCGACATCGGTATCCCAAAGCGAGAAGTACTCCCGCGGAACGCGTATGGCGTCGCGGCTGTCAGATCCGCCGGCTTCAAGCAGCAAGACGTTGCACAGCGGATCGCTGGAAAGGCGATTGGCCAGCGCGCACCCAGCGGAGCCAGCGCCGACGATGATGACATCGGGGGTTGTCATCGATCAACTCACGGTGCTCGGCTCGAAGTGCCAAATCTCGCGCATTTCGCGAGCATCGACGACTCCATCATCGCGGTAGTGCATCAACGGCTCCATGCGCTCCTTCGCCCAGAGATGGTGAATCTCTGTATCCCAGAGGCGGTTCCACGCGTCCGCATCCTTGACGCGTGAGAAGAGAAGGACGTTGTCGTCGATCTGGTAAAGCGTGATCTCGGCGATGCCTTGCTTGGCAATTTCAGCCTTGAGCTCCGGCCAGATGTTGTCATGCCAATAGATGTACTGGTCAAGAGATCCAGGTTTGAGTCTGAGTACGAACGCCTTACGGATCATGTCTCCCACCAAGGATCTCCTCAATCAGTGCGCTGCAAGACGGCTTCGATCATCCTATCAGCTTCACCCATGTGCAGATAGGCCCATTCCGTGGGCAAACCGAGCCAGCTCTGGGGCAGGGACGAGTGCGGGGCAGCCCTATGCGAGCCGCCCCGGTCCGCTTGGTTACAGTAGCGCCAGAAGTTTGCGTGCAGCCTCTTCGGAGGACGCTGGATTCTGGCCGGTCACCAATTTGCCGTCGGTTACCACGAAGGACGCCCAGTCGTCGCCCTTCTGGTAATTGCCGCCGTTGGTCTTCAGCATGTCCTCGACAAGGAACGGCACGACCTTGGGTGAGGCCAGGGTAATCTCGGCGCCTGCGTCCTTGAAGACGTCATAGGGCGCCGCGAATTCATCGCGCCAGAATCCCGTCTTTTTGCCAGTGTCGCCCAGCTGGTCGTGGGATGTGAGAACCATCAGAATGTCCATCGGGTCGTTGCCACTTGTTGTCTTGTTTCAGCCGCTCAGCTTGACGACACGTTTGCCGAAAGCCTTGCCGTTCAGCAGGCCAACGAATGCGGCCGGGGCTTGTTCCAGCCCATAGATCATTTCCTCGCGATACTGGATCTTTCCGTGGCGAACCCAGTCGTCCATCTGCCTGGCGAACTCCGGGTAAAATTGGCCGAAATCGTCAAAGACGATAAAGCCGCGCATGGTCATACGCTTGCGCAGAATTGTGCCCATCAGCAGGCTCACGCGGTCCGGGCCGTCGGGCAGCGATGTGGCGTTGTATTGCGAGATCAGGCCGCAGACCGGGATGCGGGCGCAAGGATTGAGCAGCGGCATCACCGCGTCGAAGACCGCGCCGCCGACGTTTTCAAAGTAGATGTCGATGCCGTCCGACACGGCTTTTTTCAACGCAGCCGGAAAGCCGTCGGCCTTGTAGTCAACGCAGGCGTCGAACCCAAGGGTGTCAACCACATGGGCGCATTTCTCGGGTCCGCCAGCAATGCCGACGACGCGCAGACCAAGGATCTTGCCGATCTGACCGACCGTCGCACCGACGGGCCCGCTGGCCCCGGCCACAACGAGCGTCTCACCAGACTTGGGCTGGCCGATCTGCGTCAGGCCAGCCCAGGCGGTCAGGCCCGGCATCCCCAGCACGCCAAGCGCCCAGGACGGATTTTCGGGCGACTTGCCCATGTTGATCACGCCAGTGCCATCTGACAGCGCGTAGTCCTGCCAGCCGCCGAACGCCTGGACCCAGTCGCCTTTCTCAAAACCATCGACGTCCGAGGTCACGACCTGCGCGACCGTGCCGCCCACCATGACTGCGCCAATCTTGACCGAGGCGGCGTAGGACGGCGCGTCGCTCATCCGGCCGCGCATGTAGGGATCAAGCGAGAGGTATTCATTGCGCAGCAACATCTGACCATTCCCGAGTTCTGGCAGATCTTCGGTTTCGAGGCGCAAGGTGCGGTCATTTGGTTCGCCCTTGGGCCGCTCAGCCAGAACAAATTTGCGATTGCGGGTGGTGGATTGTGTCATGGGTTGTGTCCTTTTTCCCTCAGCCGACATTTCCCAGATGAACTGATGTTGTTGGTTAAGGCTGAGCCACCTGGGCTGTTTCGGCAAGGCTGAATCTCCGCCGCCATGCGAAAGGCCGCGAAAATTCTTCTTCGTGAGGCAAAATGCTCTGTGGCACGCCACGGCCGCTATGTCGCCTTCCAGGTGGCCGAGGTTGCCATCCCGAGAACCCTGTTCACCGGCATCCTGCGGCTGATTGCCGAGCTTCGGGCGCCTGCTGATACGGCCACCGCGTGAACGGCACGTTGTCATGCGTTCCAGCCAAAACCACGGGAGAGGTGCGTCTTGATGATAGAAAAATCGTCGTTTTCTCACGCCCAGCAGGGTGTCATCTCGCCCGGCCCCCGCAAACTGCCTGCGGTAACGCTCCGGGTCTTGTCAAAAACGAGAAATGAGCGCAGATTTTTTATCAAGCCGGAGGTCATCTGGCGAATGTCGGCTCAAAGGAGCACCGATGATGTTTCGCCATCTTCTCGCTCTTAGTGCTTCCGCCCTGTTTCTATGCACTTCCGCCCGCGCCGATGTCCTGTCGATTTCGGCCATGGGATTTGAGGGGCGCTTTCCTGCGACGGCCGGTGTCGATCCGCCGTCGCAGATCAACGGTGTCATGAAGCCCGGTGGCGCAACCGTCATGTTCGCGCCCGTGGACTTTCCGGCTGCCGGGCAGATCTGCCGGATGACGATGGTCTATGACGATGCCAACGGCAACGAGAAGATCACCGCGCGGTTGATCCGTAAACGGATCATCATCGGCAGCAGCACGTTCGATCCGCCGCAGATCATGGCAACCGTCGATTCGGTAGGCTCCGCAGGCACCATGCAGAAGGTATCGACGAGGGCTGTGGCTCCCCGCACGATCAACGAAACCAGCAGTTTCTACTACGTCGAAGTGACGGCGGAGAATTTCAACACGGCGCTGGTGGGTGTGCAGATCGAGCACAAGCTCACCTGTCCGTAAGCGGGCATGGACTCGCTCCAGCGCCATGACCTGAGCCAGCGGCTACGACACGTTCCGCAATTGGCTTTGCGTGGAAATGGAACGGGCTTGCGAAATCTAGAATCTGGCCGCGTCGCAACAAAAAGAATGATGTCTAACTGCTCATAACCGATTGAACTGACTTGCGACTACTAAATCGCGGAAGCGAAAATGTACCACTGAACCGGCTGTGATTTGCCTCTTGGAAGGCGGCGCAAAAGTGTACCGGTCCTGCCAGGCCGTCTCGATGTCATTGATTGGCATGAGGGGCTGGAAGGATGTTTACAGTGGAACTCTATACCAGGATTGGACGTGCGGTGATGATCGAAGGGCTGAGCCGCCGGGAGGCAGCGCGGCGCTTCGGGGTTCACCGCAACACGCCTGTACGACAACACAAGGCTGGCGGTGGCCAAAATCGTCAAGGCCAGTGGAGCAAGGAATGCGCAGCGCTTGCGCTCGCAGATGTTCGCGGAACTGCAGAGCCATTACCTTTTTGACGACCGCTTCGGCAGGCCGGGCAAGGGCAACGACAAGGGCAAGGTGGAAGGGCTGGTCGGTTATGCCCGGCGCAAGTTCATGACCCCTCTGCCCGTTGTGGAGAACTTTGAGGCCCTCAATGCCCACCTGCTTGATGGTTGCCGCAAGCGGCGC
>JBKJQD010000369.1:0-2830 GCA_046594125.1 Aestuariivirga sp. | reverse complement strand
GTCGACCATGCTGCGCTGGATCTCCTGCCAGGGCGTCTGACTGGCGGGGATCTTGAAGCCGCCTTTCTTTGCCAGCGCCTTTCGTCTTTTCGCATATTCGGTCTTGCTGATCAGAATGTCGGCGGTGCGCTTGTTCAGGTCGATGCGCACCCGGTCGCCGGTCCTGAGCAGCGCGAGTCCGCCGCCGGTTGCAGCTTCGGGCGAGGCGTTGAGTATCGAAGGCGAACCCGACGTGCCTGACTGCCGGCCATCGCCGATGCAAGGCAGTTCGGTGACGCCCTGCTTGATCAACTTGCCCGGCGGCGGCATGTTCACCACTTCGGCAGCGCCCGGGTAGCCGACCGGACCGGTGCCGCGCACGAACAGCATGCAGTCGTCGTCGATCTTGAGTTTCGGGTCATCGATGCGGTGGTGGTAATCCTCCGGGCCCTCGAACACGATGGCGCGGCCTTCCCATGCATTCGGATCCTTGGGATCGGACAGGTAGCGCTTGCGGAAGGCATCCGAGATCACGCTGGTCTTCATGATCGCGCTGTCGAACAGGTTGCCTTTGAGGTTCAGGAAGCCAGCCGATTTTTTCATCGGCTGCTTGTAGGGCCAGATCACCTTTTCGTCCAGGTTCACTGCTTTCCTGCAATTGTCATAAAGCGTCTTGCCGTTGACCGTAATGGGGCTCTTGCGGATTTTGCCAGCCTTGATGAGTTCGCTGACGACCGCGGGCACGCCACCGGCGCGATGGTATTCCTCGCCGAGATATTCACCGGCGGGCTGCAGGTTCACCAGCAGCGGCAGGTCATAGCCGTACTTTTCCCAATCGGCGACGGTTAATTCGAGACCCAGGTGTGCTGCGATAGCGTTCAAATGGTTCGGCGCGTTGGTGGAGCCGCCGATCGCCGTGTTCACCGCAATGGCATTCTCGAAAGCCTTGCGGGTCATGATCTTCGAAGGCGTCAGGTCTTCCTCGATCATGTCGACGATGCGGCGGCCGGTCATATAGGCCATCTGGCCGCGCTCCCGGTAAGGGGCCGGGATCACGGCATTGCCGGGCAGCGACATGCCCAGCGCCTCGGCCAGTGAATTCATGGTGCTGGCGGTGCCCATGGTATTGCAGAAGCCAGTTGAAGGCGCCGAGGTGGCGACCAGTTCGACGAAGCCTTCATAATCAAGTTCGCCGGTGGCGAGTTTCTCGCGGGCCATCCAGACGATGGTGCCCGAGCCAGTACGCTGGCCCTTGTACCAGCCATTGAGCATGGGGCCGGACGACAGGCAGATGGCCGGAATATCAACGGTGGCCGCCGCCATGAGGCAAGCCGGCGTGGTCTTGTCGCAGCCGATGGTCAGCACCACGCCGTCCAGCGGATAGCCGTAGAGCACTTCGACAATCGACAGATAGGACAGGTTGCGGTCGAGCGAGGCAGTGGGGCGCTTGCCGGTTTCCTGGATCGGATGCACCGGAAATTCCATGGGGATTCCGCCCGCCTCATAGATGCCGTCGCGCACCCGCTTCACCAGATCGATGTGGGCGCGATTGCACGGCGAGAGGTCGGAACCCGTCTGGGCGATGCCGATGATCGGCTTGTGGCCCTGAAGTTCGCTGCGCGTGAAGCCGTAGTTCAGATAGCGCTCGAGATAGAGTGCCGTCATGTCGGCATTGTTGGGATTGTCGAACCAGTTCTGCGAGCGGTATTTCAGTGGCTTCTTGGTTTTGTCGGTCATGGCGGGCCCCGTTGCGATATGTCATACATTTAGAACAGGAAACCCGATGCCGTCCACTGCGATAAATCTCGCGTGCAGGGGCAGGCGGGACTGCGCGGCCTTGCGGCGGGCGGCATTCAGCTGGCTGTCTTGCCGATCAGTTTTAGCCGTTTGTGCAGTGCGGCGCGCTGGCGGTTGAGCAGGGCTATCGCTTCGGGGGACTGGGAGAGGTCGTTCATCCGGGCGATGGTCTGCGCGTATTCCGCTTTCAAGTTTGCCGCGTTGCTTGGCGAAGGCGCCTGCTCCTGCGGTGCGGAGCCGCCCGCCATTTGCGCCCGAACATAACCGAATTGGTCCATCAGCCCACTACAGCCTGTCTCGATCAATCGCACCGAGACAGGGTCCAAGGCATCGCGGTAGCGCCCGATGCGGGAAAGCTCCAGGGGCTTGCCGTAATAGGGCGAGAAACTTGGGTAGTTGGGTATGAAATCCTCAACCGCGGCGTAACGCGGCCAGTCCTTTTCGGGATCGAAACGTAGATGCGTCATTCCGGTGAAGGCCTTGAGCTTGTCCAGGGTTTGCGGGAAGGCGGTCAACATGTCCTCGAAACGCACGAACAGAAACCGCTCTGGCGCCCGCCTTGATGCCGCGATGACCGGCTCGAGATAGCGGTTCAGGGTTGTCACGAGATATGGGATGTCCGCCAGCGGCAATGCGGATAGAACGGTGCGCCCGTCATCACCGCGCCTGCGGAGTTCAAGTTCCGAGACGATCTGATCGCGCGGATCGCGCACCGCCACCGCAAATCTGGCCTCTGGGACCGCCGCCATCAATTGCTCGATGGCCAGGCAGAATTCCGGGCTTTTCAGCACGATGTGGGCCGGGTTCCCGAGCCGCGCCCTGAGCCTCCCGGTATAGTCGTCGACGATCCCGTTGAAGAAGCGCGCCAGGTCGGCTGCATCTTCGAAGGCGTATTTGTCGGACGTTGCCATCGAATCCGCAAGCTGTGCCCATTGCAGCACGCTCATCAGCTTGCGGATCAATGGCGACTCGCCAATCACCGGATTGGACTGTTCGCCGCTGCACAGAATGGCGGTCAGCAATGTCGTGCCGGTCCGCCGGCCGCCGGTCACCA
>JBKJQD010000297.1:0-27244 GCA_046594125.1 Aestuariivirga sp. | reverse complement strand
CACGTAGTAATCCGTCATGCTGCGAAGAGCACCATGCAGCCAGATGGCTTCGGCATATCCCGCCGCCCGCAACAGGGCGATCAGCCTCTGGCACTTGCCAAGGCCGTAGACACCGATCATGTGCGACCGTTCTGGAAAGGCCGCGAGCGAGGCAAGCAGCTTCGCCATTTCAACACTGTCAGGCTCGTGACGGAAAACCGGCAGGCCGAAGGTTGCCTCGGTGACAAAAAGATCGCAGGGCACCACCTCGAATGCCGCACAGGTCGGGTCGGCCCGCCGCTTGTAGTCACCCGAAACAACGGCGCGTTGGCCATCATGGTCGATGACGATTTGCGCCGCGCCCAGAATGTGGCCGGACGGCATGAGGGTAACCGTGACCCCGCCAACTTTCAGGCTTTGGCCATAGGCCAACGCCTGAAAATGCCCTGCTGCCTCTCCTCCAAGCCTGATGCGCATGATTTCGGCGGTTTCGGCTGTTGCCAGAACCGCACCATGTCCTGGCCGCGCATGGTCGGAATGGCCATGGGTAATGATGGCCCGCTCCACGGCACCGTGCGGATCGATATGAAATCCACCCGGGATACAATGAAGCCCGGATGCATCAGGCCGGAGCCACGTCTCGAAGGCGGTATTCTGCGTCATCGCAGCAATGTGGCGGCGGTGGCGGTGCATCACAAGTCCTGCCGCCACATAGAAACGGGGAGCCCTTGACGGCGCTCCCCGCAATACCGCCGGAAACGGGTACGCAGTACATGATCCCGATCCGGCCCTGGCGGCTTCCCCCCGCATGGGTCCGCGTGCCATTTCTCCATCATGGGGCAATAGGGTTTCCAAAGAGTTTCGATCAGGAAAATAAGGATTAACAAGCCCTTGCCGGGCTGTGCCCTATGGGGACGGCTGGCCGCTGAGCCATGCACCAAGAAAACCCGAGAGCCAGGTCTTGACGGCGCCATCATGGACCAGGTTGCCCTCCAGATGGGCTTGCCGTGGCTGGGCACCCGGCATGACGAAGCGATGGGCGCCAAGCACCGTCCAGCGGTGCATGGTGTGACGGGTCACTTCCGGGTGGAACTGGAGACCATAGACATTGCCGGCATAGCGCATCGCCTGGTTCTCGAAGGTCTCGCCCGTGGCGATGCGCCGGGCGCCGTGCGGCAGGCTGAAACCTTCGCGGTGCCAATGGTAGACGTGGCGCGGCCAGGGGCCGAGACCGCCACCATCGCGATCCGGAGTGATCGGATAATAGCCGATTTCGACCTGGCCTTGCGGGTGTGGCCCTACCTCTCCGCCCAGTTGCTTGGCCAGCATCTGGGCCCCGAGACAGACGCCGAGAAAGGGTTTGCCTTCTTTGAGTGGCACGCCGATCCAGTCGATCTCGCGGGCAATCCACGGGTCATTGTCATTGGCGCTCATCGGCCCGCCGAAGATGACCGCACCCGCGTGCTCCGCCATCGTCGCGGGCAGATCCTCGCCAAGGCATGGCCTGCGGATGTCGAGGTGATAGCCGCGGGCTTCCAGCATGTGGCCGATGCGGCCCGGCGTCGAGGCTTCCGAATGAACAACGATAAGAATGCGTGGCGTCATGGGACCGGCGATTCGTGGCACCTCCCTTGTGCCATGATTTTACACCGCGCGTCGACTAGCGCTTGCTTATCAGGTGATCGAGGGACAAGGCGCCCGGTCCGAACTTGACCAGCATCAGCAGGATGGCGGCCCAGGTGCCGTGCATCACATAGGCTTGCGGGTAGACGAAGATTTCGATCACCATGGTCATGATGAACAGGCCAAGTGCGGAAAACCGCGTGGCCAGCCCGACGATGATCAGCGCGCTCAGCGTATGTTCGGCGATCTGTGCCGAAAGCGCCGCCAGTTCGTGCGGTACGAACGGCAGCTTGTATTCCTCCTTGAACAGGAACAGCGTCTTGTCGCTGACTTGGAAGATGTTCCAGCCCTCGACCTTGGTGCGTCCCGAATTCCAGAAAACCAAGCCGATGGCGAGGCGCCCGATCAGCGCGATAATCGAATAGGGAAGGCGTGCCAGAATTCCAATCAGTCCGTTGATGAGGCGTGTCATGTGGCAAGTCCTGTGATGATGTTAAGCCCGGTCAGGGCAGTCAGATGTGAGGCGAGATCGAAATGCTGCATGGCTTCGGCCACTTCGCCAAGTGTGTCACCCGCCATCAGGCGCCCGATAAAGTCATGGGCCTCCGGTGTTATCCGGCGCAACACGACATCGGCAAAGGGCCTGGCCACGAGAATGAATTCAGGGACGCCAGTTTCGATGTTGGCCATCGGCGGGCCGCCGTGATGGGCCTCCCATATGGAACCCGCGGCAAACTCTGACGAAAGTAGCGACAGCGACGGATGAAAGATGAAGCGGCTATCGGCCCAGGCTTCCGGCGCAACGGCCGCGAAATCCGCCGCCGCGAGCGGTGCGGCGTCAGCGGCATGATAGGCCCGCCACCACGAGCTTTCGAGCCGCGCCACGTCAGCGAGATAAGGTAGCGGCGAGGCGGGCGGATACCCGGCGATGAAATCCGCGAATTCGGCGCCATAGCCGATGAGCACCGCCGAGGCCGGGCGGTTGGTGGCAGAAAATTCGCCAGCCATCGCCGCGAAGATTTCCATGCCCGTCAATTGCTCGATGACCGGGTAGCGCACCCTGAGCGCATTGATCAGGGCGGCGCGCACATTGTTGCGATAGACGCTGAACCGCGGATGCGGCAGCGGTGCTGAGAAGTCGCCGATAGCCTGGTCGAAGCTTGCGCTATCCATCATGCGGCACACCGCAATGCTTCATCCGCCCGCCTCGCCTCATCGAGCAGCACGGCCAATGGCGGCACGTTGTTGTCGCGCTCGATCAGGCTGGGCAACGCGCCAGTTCGAGCAAGCACCTGGCCATAGAGGTCCCAGACGTCATCGCAGACCTCCGAGCCATGGGCATCAATCAGCACCTCCTGCCCACCACCATCGCTGGACAGGTCGTGACCCGCCAGATGGATTTCCCGCACATGGGCGAGTGGATAGGAATCGAGATAGCCGGCGGCATTGGTGCCGAGGTTGCGCGCCGAGACAAACACGTTGTTGACATCGAGCAGCAGTCCGCAGCCGGTTCGCCGCACGATCTCGGCAATAAATTCAGCCTCGGCCCAGGTGCTTTCCGCGAAACTCAGATAGCTTGCCGGATTTTCCAGCAGCATCTGGCGGCCCATGGCCGTCTGCGTTTCGTCGATGTGATTGGCCACGCGCACCAGCGTCTCCTCGGTATAAGGCAACGGCAGCAGATCGCTCAGATAACCCGTGTCGTGGCTGGACCACGCCAGGTGTTCCGAAAATAATCCCGGTTCATAGCGGTCGTTCAGGGCGCGCAGGCGCCTCAGATGTTCGCGGTCAAGCGGCCCTGCCCCGCCAATCGACAATCCGACACCGTGCAGCGACAAGGGATAGGCCTCGCGGATCGCCGTCAGATAGCGATGCGGCGGGCCACCCTCGCCCATATAGTTCTCGGCGTGGATTTCAAAGAAGCCGACATCCGGCAGTTGCTCCAGAATGCCGCGGTAGTGTTCGGCCTTGAGGCCCAGTCCCGATCGCGCTGGAAGGTCTGAAGCAATCCGCATGGAAAAAGGGAGCGCCGCAGCGCTCCTGCGATATCAGGCCGGCCGCTTGATCGGCTCAAGCGAACCCGGTCCAAGCGGGGTCTCGGTGGTGACGCAGGCGCCCTTGGGAACCAGCTTCCAGGAATTGCCTTGGTAATCGATGGCCGAGGTTCCGGCACAGGAAGTGCCTTCGCCCGCCGCGCAATCATTCTGGCCCTTCAGCGCCACGCCGAAGCATTTTTCCATCTCGGCGGCTTGCACGGCGGCGGCCTGCAGCCCGGCGATGGCCGCCGTCACGGCGCCCGCGATGGCAAGCAGGCTGTTGCGCTTCGACTGGTTCATTGTCATCTCCTCAGGTTTTTGATCGTGCAGGCAAACTGGCAAAATCGCCGCTCACTTGGAAATCACTTGGGCGTTACGACGGGGCCCGCCGGACTTCACCTTGCCGTGTCCGGCCATCGAACAGGATCACCGCCAGCCCGGACAGCACGATAAGCCCCATACCGGCCAGCGCAAGAGCATTTGGCACATCGCCAAACAAAACGAATCCCGCGATGACCGCCCAGACCGCGAAGCCGTAGCTGAACGGCGCCACGACCCGGGCCGGCGCATAGCGGTAGGCCAGGAAGATCAGTAGATGCCCGCACATCAGGAAGAAGCCGGCAATCGTCATCAAGCCGGCATGGCGCCAGCTCGGCATGACCTGCCGTTCAAACAGCACCGACCCCGCCGTGGCACACAGCATGACGATGAGCAGCACGGCGAAGGTCACCACCAGGGCTGGCACATCGGCTGGCACCTTGCGCGAGATGATGTCACGGCCCGCCGCACCCACGGCGGTGGCGAAACCAAAAAGGGCGAAGGGCGAGGCAGTGGAACTCCCGGGCTGGGCCACCAGCAGGGCGCCGCAGATACCCAGCGCGATCAGCGTCAGGCGCAGCGGACCAATGCGGTCGCCCCAGATGATGCGCACCCCAATCAGCACCAGGAACGGCGTGATCTGCACCAGCGCCGTAAGATCGCCGATCGGCATGTGCTGCAAGGCGAAGATGAAGCACAGGATGGCCACCACCTCGCTGAAGCAGCGCAGCAGTATCCATGGATTAAAGATGCGCGGCAGATCCTTGGCGTGGCCGAGAAACAGCAGGATGGGGAGGCACCACAGGCAGGCCGATATGCCGCGCAAGACCAGCACCTCAAGCGGCGGCACCTCGGCCATCGCCAGCTTCATGCAGCTGTCGTTGGCCACGAAGGTTCCCGTCGCCCCCAGCATCGCCAGAATGCCGCGCAGGTTGGAGTGAACTGTCATCTTGTCCCGGAGGTTGCTTTCAGCATCCCTAGCCGTCTAGCGGCTGCTTGGCAAATGAGCCCTGCTCAGGACGCAAGGGTGACCGGCACACGGATATAGTGGACACCATTGGCATCGGCGGGAGGCAGCCTGCCGGCCCGCATATTGACCTGGATCGACGGCATCAGCAGCACCGGTGCTGAAAGCGTAGCGTCCCGCGCCGTGCGCATGGCAACGTAATCATCTTCGCTGACGCCATCATGGACGTGCACATTGCGCGCCCGTTCCTCGGCGACCGTCGTTTCCCAGGCAAAGGCCGTGCGGCCCTCCTTGGGCAGATAGTCGTGGCACATGAACAGCCGCGTCTCGCCCGGCAGTGACAGGATCTTGCGGATCGAACGATACAGGGTGCGCGCATCGCCGCCCGGAAAATCAGCCCGTGCCGTACCATAGTCCGGCATGAACATGGTATCGCCGACGAACACCACGTCACCGATCTTGAACGACACGCAGGCCGGCGTGTGGCCCGGCGTCGCCATCACCTGGCCCTCGAGTTGGCCGATGTGGAAGTCTTCGCCGTCCTTCATCAGCAGATCGAATTCCGACCCGTCGCCCGATACGTCGGTGGCGTTGAACACCGGGCGGAAAATCTGCTGCACCTCGCGGATGCGCTCGCCAATCGCCACCTTTGCGCCAGTCTTCAGCTTGATATAGGGCGCCGCCGACAGATGGTCGGCATGGACATGGGTCTCGAGAACCAGGCCGATGGCATAGCCCTCCTGGGCCGCCATGTGCAGGATCGCCTCGGCGGGTTTGGGCGAGGCCTTGCCCGATTTGTGGTCATAGTCGAAGACCGGATCGATCACCGCCGCCCGCTTCGTCTGCGGGTCGGCCACCAGATAGCTCACGGTATTGGTCGGCTCATCGAAAAAAGCGTGAATGATGGGCTGGCTCATGGATTCTCTCCGTTTCAGGATTTCACTTGACTATATATTAGATGTTTCTACATTAGCAATATCGAATTTATAAGGATGCACCATGACGGCAACGATGATCGACCAGTCCATGGCCGGTTTTGAGGCGGGTGCCGCGGATGCGGCGGCGATGTTGAAGGCGTTGGCCAATGAAAAGCGGCTGATGATTCTCTGCAAGCTCCTTGAACACGGTGAAATGGGTGTCATGGCGTTGAGCGCCGAAGTGGGCTTGAGCCAATCCGCCCTGTCACAGCATCTCGCCAGGATGCGTGATGAAAAGATCGTCGGCTTCCGGCGTGATGGACAACAGATATTCTACCATGTCTCGAACTCCGATGTGACCCGCATCCTCGTAACCCTCAAATCCATCTATTGCTGAAAGGAACTTCCATGCCACTCCCCCATATCTCCCCCGAAAATGCCCGTTTGCTGATTGACAAGGGAGCACTCCTGATCGACATTCGTGATGCTGACGAGCATGCCCGCGAGCGCATTCCGCAGGCCCGCAATGTGCCACTGTCGAAGCTCTGCGATGCCGGTGCCGGGCTGTCCGGCGCCACCATCGTTTATCACTGCAAGAGCGGCAATCGCACCAGCATGAATGCGCCGCTGCTGGCGAAGGCAAGCGAAGCCGATGCCTTCATTCTCGATGGCGGCATCGAGGCCTGGAGGAGGGCCGGGCTTCCGGTGGCACTTGACCGCAAGCAGCCGCTCGAACTGATGCGGCAAGTCCAGATCGCGGCAGGTTCGCTGGTGCTTCTGGGCGCGGTGCTCGGCTATGTGGCGCATCCGGCTTTTTATGTGCTTTCCGGCGCCGTCGGTGCTGGCCTGACCATGGCCGGCATCACTGGAACCTGTGCCATGGCCCGCATCTTGAAGTTCATGCCGTGGAACCGGGCAACAGCCTGAGTCCGGTTTGATGCAGGACATTCTTTCCATCGCCTCGGGTTCGCTCGTCGGCTTCGTGCTGGGACTGGTGGGTGGCGGCGGCTCGATCATCGCTGTCCCCCTCCTCCTCTATGTCGTCGGCATCGGTTCGCCGCATCTGGCAATCGGCACCAGCGCCGTTGCCGTCTCGCTCAGTGCGCTGTCCAACCTGGCGAACCACGCCCGCAAGGGCAACGTGAAATGGCCTTGCGCCTTCACTTTTTCGGCAGCAGGCATTGCCGGGGCCTGGGCTGGTTCGACACTTGCCATGAAAGTTCCGGGTGAGCAGTTACTCGCACTGTTCGGCGCTCTCATGGTGGTGGTCGGCACCGTCATGCTGCTGCGCAAGGATGCGGAAGGCAATTCGGACATCCGTTTGTCCTTGTCGACCGCGCGTCAGCTTCTGCCACTCCTGCTGGTCATCGGCTTCAGTGTGGGGTTATTGTCGGGTTTCTTCGGCATCGGCGGCGGATTTCTCATCGTTCCGGGCCTGATGCTGGCGACCGGCATGCCCATCACCTATGCTATCGGCACCTCGCTCGTCGCGGTCGCTGTCTTCGGCGCGACGACCGCCACGAACTACGCATTCTCGGGCCTTGTCGACTGGCGCATCGCGGCATTGTTTGTCGGCGGCGGCGTTGTGGGCGGGATCATCGGTACATTCGCGGGACAGAAGCTTGCAAAGGCCAAGGGCACGCTTTCGATGATCTTCGCTGTGTTCGTGATCTTGATCGGGTTCTACGTGACGTGGAAGGGGATCACTCCGCTCCTCATGCCGTAAGCTTCAGCGTCAGAAACAGGCTGTTGGGGTCTGGCCGGTAGCCTTCAAAGGGCGGACATTCGGTAAAGCCATGCGCCTTGTAAAGGGCAACCGCCGGGGCGAAGAAGGCGAAGGACCCGGTTTCGAGGCTGAGTCGCTTGATCCCCGTGGTGCGCGCTGCCTCGATGATATGCCGCAGCATCATGGCACCCGCCCCGCGCCGCCTTGCACTGGACGCGGTATGCATCGACTTCACCTCGCCATGCTCCGCCGAAAGCCGCTTCATGGCGCCGGTGCAGAGCAGAGCCTCGCCGTCCCAGATGGTCCAGAAATCAACGTCCGGCGATTGCAGGCGCGACACATCGAAGACATGGGCACTGCCCGGCGGCGTCGCCGCATGACAGGTTTCAAAATGATGACGCAGGAGAGCAATCACCCGCCCATCGTCAAGGCCGCCTTTTTTGATCTGCATGGGCATCTCACACGGTGAAGAGTTAAACAGCAGATAGCCCAGGCAGCCGCCGGGCTTCAAGTCGTGGCAGCGCCCCTCGCCGGTCAAGATTGCGCAATTTAATTGCGTATTTTCCCGGCGAATGATTCCTTCCTTGCGCGACGCCCCTCAATCTGCTTTAACAATATAGGACAGTAACCCTGTCCTTTTGCGGTATCAACTGAGGCGAGTGGACCCGGATGTTCCGGAATACGGCCACCAAGACCCTGAATGCGACGGCCAGCAAGGCCGTTGATGCCGCGCGCCTGCCCCGAGCTACGCCCAGCAAACGCAAATAAGGGCAGGCTCGGGCGCCACCAGGGTGCCGGGAGTTTGATCCCCTGAGGCAGGGTAGAGGGTGCCACCCAACGGCCCCACCTTCAGGTCAAGACCCGCACCACGAAAAAACCAAGCTCCACCGGTTCCCGCCGGGTGCAAGTGGGGTTAAGATGGGATGAGGAAGAATGAGGAGTTGGCCATGACCACGCACATGCTGCCAGAGGGACTTCCCGAAGCGCACGGACTCTATGATCCGCGCCGCGAGCACGATGCCTGTGGCATCGGCCTCATCGCCAATATCCACAATGCCAAATCCCACCGCATGGTGAGCGACGGGCTGTCGATCCTCAAGAACCTCGAACACCGCGGCGCCGTGGGTGCCGACCCCAAGGCAGGCGACGGTGCCGGCGTTCTGCTGCAGATTCCCCATGGCTTCTTCGCCGAAGAGGCCAAGCGTCTGGGCTTCGAACTGCCGGGGCCGCAGCACTATGGCGTCGGTCAGCTGTTCATGCCGCGCGAGCCCGTCTACCGTCAGGACATCGAGCGCATCTGGTGGGAGACTTCACGCGAGGAGGGCCTCAAGGTTCTCGGCTGGCGCGATGTGCCGGTCGACGGCTCCGTTCTTGGCTATTCGGTTAAGGGCACCGAGCCGGTGCATCGCCAGGTGTTTCTCGGCCGCGGCCCCACCATTCGCGATGAAAGCCATTTCGAGCGCAAGCTCTTCGTCTGCCGCAAGGTGGTGTCGAACCGCGTGCTGGAAGTGCTCGGCGTCAAGGCCCGAACCTATTATCCGGTGTCCGTCTCGGCCCGCACTCTCGTCTACAAGGGCTTGGTGCTCGGCAAGTCGCTCGGCGATTACTATCTCGACCTGCTCGACCCGCGTGTTGAGTCGGCCTTCGCCATGGTGCATCAGCGCTTCTCGACCAACACTTTCCCGAGCTGGCCCCTGTCGCATCCCTACCGCTTTGTCTGCCACAATGGCGAAATCAACACGGTGCGCGGCAACTACAACTGGATGGCGGCGCGTCAGGCCAGCATGACCTCGGAAGTGCTGGGGCAGGACCTGTCCAAGCTCTGGCCGATTTCCTATGAGGGCCAGTCCGACACCGCCTGCTTTGACAACGCCCTCGAATTCCTGACGCAAGGCGGCTACGCCCTGCCCCACGCCATGATGATGCTGATCCCCGAAGCCTGGGCCGGCAATCCGCTCATGGACGATGACCGCCGCGCCTTCTACGAATATCACGCCGCCCTCATGGAGCCATGGGATGGCCCCGCCGCCATGGTCTTCACTGACGGCAAGCTGATCGGCGCCACGCTTGACCGCAACGGTCTGCGTCCGTCGCGCTACATGACCAGTGCCGACGGCCATGTGCTGCTCGCCTCCGAAATGGGCTGTCTGCAATTCGCCGAAGAGAACATCACCCACAAGTGGCGCCTGCAGCCCGGCAAGATGCTGCTCATCGATCTCGAACAGAAGCGCATCATCTCGGATGAAGAACTGAAGAAGACCCTGTCCAACGCCCATCCCTACAAGGACTGGCTGAAGCAGACCCAGGTGGTGCTGCGCGACCTGCCCGCCGCCAAGACCAGGCGGGCCCGCAGCACCGTGCCCGTGCTCGACCGCCAACAGGCCTTTGGCTACACCCAGGAGGATTTGAAAATCCTCATGGCGCCGATGGCCCAGACCGGCCAGGAAGCGGTGGGCTCCATGGGCAACGATGCGCCAATCTCGGCGCTCTCCGACAAGGCCAAGATGCTTGATACCTATTTCAAGCAGAACTTCGCACAAGTTACCAACCCGCCGATTGATCCGATCCGCGAGGAACTGGTCATGTCCCTGGTCTCCTTCATCGGCCCGCGCCCCAACCTGCTCGACCTCAAGGGCACCTCCACCCACATGCGCCTCGAAGTGTCGCAACCGATCCTCACCAACGAGGAACTGGAGCGCATCCGCACCATCGGCGCCGTCCGCGACAATCCCTTCCGCACCGCCACCATCGACATCACCTATGATGTGGCCAACGGTCCGGAATATATGGACGCGGCCTTGGACTCGGTCTGCGGCCTGGCCCGGCGCGCCGTGAAGGACGGTTACAACATCATCATCCTGTCGGACCGCGCCGTCTCCGCCGAGCGTGTGCCGATCCCGGCGCTCCTCGCCACTTCGGCCACCCATCACTATCTGATCCGCAAGGGCCTGCGCACCGCCGTGGGTCTGGTGGTGGAATCGGGCGAGCCGCGTGAAGTGCATCAGTTCGCAACGCTGGCGGGCTATGGCGCCGAGGCGATCAACCCCTATCTCGCCTTCGAGACGCTGGAAGACATGCTGCCGGCTCTCGAAGAAAAGATCACCGCCTACGAAGCCACCAAGCGCTACATCAAGGCCGTCGACAAGGGCCTGCTCAAGGTCATGTCCAAGATGGGCATCTCGACCTACCAGTCCTATTGCGGCGCGCAGATTTTCGATGCCATCGGTCTCTCCACCGAATTCGTGAAGAAGTATTTCACTGGCACCGCCACCCAGATCGAGGGTGTGGGGCTTGCCGAGATCGCCAGAGAGGCCTTCCAGCGTCACGAGGATGCCTTCGGCGAGAACCCGGTGTTCCGCTCAAGCCTCGACGTCGGCGGCGACTATGCCCAGCGCATTCGCGGCGAAGCCCATGTGTGGAACGCCGATACCGTGTCGAACCTGCAACATGCGGTGCGCGGCAACTCCAAGGAAAAATACCAAGTCTATGCCAAGCTGATCAATGAACAATCCGAGCGCCTGAAGACCATGCGCGGATTATTCCGTATACGGACGGCTGAAGAGATGGGCCGGAAGCCCGTCGCCATCGAGGAGGTCGAAGCGGCGGCCAAGATCGTCAAGCGCTTCGCCACCGGCGCCATGTCCTTTGGTTCGATCAGCCGCGAGGCGCACACGACAATGGCCATCGCCATGAACCGCATTGGCGGCAAGTCCAACACCGGCGAGGGCGGCGAGGAACCAGACCGCTTCAAACCTCTGCCCAACGGTGACTCGATGCGTTCGGCCATCAAGCAGGTGGCGAGCGCGCGGTTTGGCGTCACGGCGGAATATCTCGTCAACTCCGACATGATGCAGATCAAGATGGCGCAAGGGGCCAAGCCCGGCGAAGGCGGGCAATTACCCGGCCACAAGGTCGACAGCGTCATCGCCCGCGTGCGCCATTCAACACCGGGCGTCGGCCTGATCTCGCCACCGCCGCACCACGACATCTATTCGATCGAAGATCTGGCGCAATTGATTTTCGACCTGAAGAACGTCAATCCCGCAGGCCTTGTGTCGGTGAAACTCGTTTCCGAAGTGGGCGTGGGCACCGTGGCGGCGGGCGTCTCCAAGGCCCATGCCGACCATGTCACCATCTCGGGCTATGAAGGCGGCACTGGCGCCTCGCCGCTGACTTCGATCAAGCATGCGGGTTCGCCTTGGGAAATTGGGCTTGCCGAAACCCAGCAGACACTGGTCACCAATGATCTGCGTGGCCGCATTGCGGTGCAGGCCGATGGCGGCATCCGCACCGGCCGCGACGTGGTGATCGCCGCGCTGCTCGGCGCCGACGAGATCGGCTTTGCCACGGCTCCGCTGATTGCCGCTGGTTGCATCATGATGCGCAAGTGTCATCTCAACACCTGCCCCGTCGGTGTGGCCACCCAGGACCCGGAACTCAGGAAGCGCTTCAAGGGCCAGCCCGAGCATGTCATCAACTTCTTCTTTTTCGTTGCCGAGGAAGTTCGCGAGTATCTGGCCGCCATGGGCCTTACCTCCTACGACGAACTGATCGGCGAAACCTCGTGGCTCGACCAGCAGCAGGCGATCGGCCACTGGAAGGCCAAGGGTCTCGACTTCTCGAAAATCTTCGCCAAGCCCGACGTGACAGGTCCGGTTGCCACCAAGCGCGTCACCACCCAGAACCACGGCATCGACCATATCCTTGACCGCAAGCTGATCGCTGAGGCGATGCCCGCTCTTGAGAAGGGAACACCAGTCGAGATCGTCACGGCGATCCGCAATGCCGACCGCACAACGGGCGCCATGCTGTCGGGCGAAGTGGCCAGGCGCTACGGCCACGATGGCCTGCCCGAGGACACCATCAAGGTGAAGCTCAACGGCATCGCCGGGCAAAGCTTCGGCGCCTGGGCGGCGCGTGGCGTGACGCTGGAATTGACCGGTGAGGCCAACGACTATGTTGGCAAGGGCCTCTCGGGCGGCAAACTGATCGTCAGGCCGCAGGAGAAGATCGGCTTCGTGCCCGAGAAGTCGATCATTGTCGGCAATACGGTACTCTATGGCGCCATCGCCGGCGAATGTTATTTCCGCGGCGTGGCCGGCGAACGCTTCGCCGTGCGGAACTCCGGCGCCGTTGCCGTTGTTGAGGGTGTCGGCGACCATGGCTGCGAATACATGACCGGCGGCGTGGTTTTGGTAATCGGCGAGACGGGCCGCAACTTCGCGGCGGGCATGTCGGGCGGCGTCGCCTATGTGCTTGACGAGGCAGGCAACTTCGCCCAGCGCTGCAACCTCGCCATGGTCGACCTGCAGCCCATTCCCTCGGAGGAGGCCAACATCGAACGCCTGCACCATCACGGCGGCGATCTCGAAGGCCACGGCCTTGTCGATTTGACGGCTGGCATGGACAAGCACGATGCCGGACGCGTGTGGGAACTTCTGACCCGTCATGTGAAGTACACCGGCTCATCGCACGCCACATCCATTCTCGACAACTGGGCGGAATTCCTGCCCAAATTCGTGAAGGTCATGCCCGTCGAATATGCGAGAGCCCTTCAGGAACTGGAGATCGCCCAGGAAACCAGCAACGGCATGACCATCGGCGTAAAGCGGAGCGCGTAGGCCGTTGTCTGCTGACACTCAAACAAACGGATTGCGGATGGTGACGCCGCCAAAGCGCTGGCCGGGGTTTAGATCCTCGGTCAGCAGCGTGTGGCAGCCTGCTAGCTGTGCCGCGGCAACGATATTGGCGTCGTATATGTTGAGACCGTCGCGCTCCGCAATGATGATTGCATATTGGTGGATGTCGAAGGTCAAAGGAGTGATCAGAAAACGCAGCCGGATTGATTCGAGTACGTCATGGATGAGAGGCCATCCAGCCCGGAATTTCTTGCGGGCGACCGAAACGATTTCATTCAGCACTTGCGCGCTAACCACGCCACCTGCTCGAATGATGCTTTCGGCCCTCCCTGCTTTTATGGGGTCCCGGTCCAACAAATACAGGAAAATGTTTGAGTCGACGAAGACGCCATCAGCGCTCATTCGCCTCTTCCCTGTCGAACTTGAAGTCCGCCGGCATCAGTCCGCGATACTTTCGAATGCGCTCAAAAAGCTCTTCGAGATCGGGCTTGCGCGATACTGTCAAATCGCGGGAACCTTCAAGCCGAAGCTGAACATCATCGCCTTCCTTAAGACCCAAACCATCAATCACGTCCACCGGCAGCCGGATCGCCAGACTGTTACCCCATTTCGAAACTTTCATGACAATCTCCATGGATATACATTTTCGCCAATGTATATCACAGACAATTGAAAAGGTAAACCTCCATGGGCAAGGTCACAGGCTTCCTTGAGATCGAACGGCAAGACCGCAAGTATACGCCGGCCGCCGACCGCATCCGGCATTACAACGAGTTTGTAATTCCACTCTCGGAAGAGGCGACCCGCAACCAGGCGGCGCGCTGCATGGACTGCGGCATTCCTTACTGTCACAACGGCTGTCCGGTGAACAACCAGATCCCCGACTGGAACGATCTGGTCTACACCGGCAACTGGGAAGAGGCCTCGCGCAACCTGCATTCCACCAACAATTTTCCGGAGTTCACCGGACGTGTTTGCCCGGCTCCCTGCGAAACCTCCTGCACGCTGAACATCAATGACAATCCGGTGACCATCAAGACCATCGAATGCGCCATCGTCGACCGGGCCTGGGAGAACGGCTGGCTGGCGCCTGAATCCTACCGCAACAAGACCGGCAAGAAAGTGGCTGTCATCGGCTCCGGACCCTCGGGACTGGCGGCTGCCCAGCAGCTCGCCCGCGCCGGACATTCGGTGCATCTCTTCGAGAAGAACCAGAAGGCCGGCGGCTTGCTGCGCTACGGCATTCCGGATTTCAAGATGGAGAAGCACCTGATCGACCGCCGCGTCACGCTGATGGAGGCGGAGGGTGTGATCTTCCATTATGGCGCCAATATCGGTGTCAGCCAGGATGCGGTGCAACTGGCCGGCAGTTTCGATGCCGTGGTGCTGTGCGGTGGCTCTGAAAAGGCGCGTGACTTAAGCATTCCCGGCCGCGATCTCAACGGCGTACATTTTGCCATGGACTTCCTGCCGCAGCAGAACCGCCGCGTTTCCAGGGAAGCGCCCCTCGACAACCGTCCGATTCTTGCGGCCGCCAAGCACGTCGTGGTCATCGGCGGCGGTGACACGGGGTCCGATTGCGTCGGCACCTCAAACCGCCAGGGCGCCCTGTCGGTAACCCAGCTCGAGGTGATGCCGAAGCCGCCGGAGAAGGAAAACAAGATGCTGACGTGGCCGGACTGGCCGCTGAAGATGCGCACCTCCTCGTCGCATCAGGAAGGTGCCGAACGCGACTTCTCGGTGGTCACCAGGTTTTTTTCCGGCAGCGGCGGCGAGGTGAAGACACTGCATTGCGTGCGCGTCGATGCCGCCATGAAGGAAGTTCCCGGCAGCGAATTCGAAATCAAGGCGGACCTCGTGCTGCTTGCCATGGGCTTCGTCCATCCGGTCCATGAGGGCATGGTTGCGGCCTTGGGCGTCAAGCTCGACCCGCGCGGCAACGTCAACGCCAATGTGATGAACTACAAGACCAGCATGGAGAAGGTGTTCTCGGCAGGCGACATGCGCCGTGGCCAGTCGCTCGTCGTCTGGGCGATCCGCGAAGGCCGCCAGGCGGCCCGCGCGGTTGACGAGTTCCTGATGGGCGAGGCAGTGCTGCCGCGTTAGAGGGGAACGGGTGGTGGTTGACCCACACTTCCATTTCCCCATGTGGGGAGGTTAACAAGCGGAGTCAGCCCAATTTCGCCGCCTCCCTAAGCCAGCAGCTTGCGCACTGCTTCTTTCCAGCCGGCGTATTTGGCATCGCGCGTTTTGGCGTCCATCTTTGGCGTGAAACGCTTGTCGCGCTTCCAGCGCCGGGCGAAGACCTCGGGGGCTGGCAGCAGCCCGGCTTGAAGGCCCGCCAGATAGGCCGCCCCCACCGCCGTGGTCTCGAGAATTTCCGGCCGGTCAACCGGCGCATCGAGAATGTCGGCCAGCCGCTGCATGGTCCAATCCGAGGCGGTCATGCCGCCATCGACGCGCAGGATGGTTTCACCAGCCGAGCCCCAGTCCTTCTGCATGGCTTCCAGCAGATCGCGCGTCTGATAACACACGGCCTCGAGCGCGGCGCGGGCGATTTCCTTTTTCGTGGTGCCGCGGGTCAGCCCAAACAGGGCGCCGCGCACTTCGGCATTCCAGTAAGGTGCGCCAAGACCGACAAAGGCCGGCACCAGGATTACCTCCTGATTGCTGTCCGCCGTCTTCGCCAGTTCGCCGGTTTCGGCGGCCTTCTTCACCATTTTCAGTCCGTCGCGCAGCCACTGTACGGCAGCACCCGCAATGAAGATTGCGCCTTCCAGCGCATAGGTTCTCTGGCCATCCAGCTGATAGGCCACCGTGGTCAGCAGGCGGTTGTTCGACGCCACCGCCCTGGTGCCGGTGTTGAGCAGTGCAAAACAGCCCGTACCATAGGTTGACTTCATCATGCCGGGCTTGAAACAGGCCTGGCCAATAGTGGCCGCCTGCTGGTCACCGGCCACACCACAAATGGGAATCGCCGCACCCAGCAGCTTGGCCTCGGTCACCCCGAAATCGGCGGCGCAGTCCTTCACTTCCGGCAACAGGGCACGCGGCACGTTGAGAATGCGCAGCAGCGCATCGTCCCATTCGCCGTTGTGGATATTGTACAGCAGCGTGCGTGAGGCATTGGTGGCATCGGTGGCATGCACTTGGCCACCGGTCAGCCGCCAGATAAGGAAAGTATCGATGGTGCCGAAGGCCAGTTCACCCTTCTCCGCTTTGGCCCGGGCACCTCTCACATGGTCGAGCAGCCAGGCGATCTTGGTGCCGGAAAAATAAGGATCGAGCAGCAGCCCGGTTTTCTCCGTGAACTGACGTTCGAAACCCGAGGCCTTGAGCGCCGCGCACATCTCCGCCGTGCGCCGGTCCTGCCAGACGATGGCCTTATGAATGGGCTTACCCGTCTTGCGCTCCCAGATCACCACCGTCTCACGCTGATTGGTGATACCGATGGCGCGGATATCCTTGGCCTTGGCGCGGGCCTTGCCCAGAGCTTGCTTGCATACGAAGAGAACCGATTTCCAGATTTCTTCCGGGTCGTGCTCCACCCAGCCCGAGGCGGGGTAGAATTGCCGGAATTCCTTCTGGCCGCTTCCCAACGGGCGCAGGGATTTGTCGAAGACGATGGCCCGCGACGAGGTGGTGCCCTGGTCGATGGCGAGAATGTGATCGGCCATGCGCTTTAACTCCTCACGCGCTGGCGTTTGCCGCGTGCCGCATCAGGCGTCATGAACTGGCGTAGCGCCTGCTGCTCTTCCGGCAAAAGATGCAGGCCGAGCTTCGACCTCCGCCACAGGATGTCGTCGGCGGAGCGCGCCCATTCCTTGTCAGCAAGCCAGCTTATCTCGCGTTCAGTGAGAAGGCCGAAGCTTTTCCCCATGTCCTGGGCAAAGCGCGCGCCATCGAAAATTTTCTCCGTGTCGGTGCCGTAGGCGCGGAACATGCGGCGCACGTTGCGTGGGCTCATGAAGGAATACTTGCGCGACAGTTCGGCAATCCGCGGTTCAACTTCGGCATAGGCGAAATCACCGCCCGGCAGCGCCCCCGAGACCGTCCACGGCTTGCCCATCGCCGGGAAGAACGGTGCGATTTTTTCCATGGCCGCTTCGGCCAGCTTGCGGAAGGTGGTGATCTTGCCGCCGAACACCGAGAGCAGTGGTGCGCCGCCTTCCGGATGATCGAGCTTCAGCACATAGTCGCGGGTTGCTTCCTGGGCCTTGCTGGCGCCATCGTCGTAGAGCGGACGGATGCCGGAATAGGCCCAGCGCACCTGGTCGCGGGTCACCGGTTTGCGGAAATATTCGCTGACGGCGCCCAGAAGATAATCGGTCTCCGCATCGGTAATTTGCGGCTTGCCGGGATCACCCTTGTGATCCTCGTCGGTGGTGCCGATCAGCGTGTAGTTGGTCTCGTAGGGAATGGCAAAGCAGATGCGCCCATCGGCATTCTGGAAAATATAGCAGCGATCGTGGTCGTAGAGCTTGTCGACCACCAGATGACTGCCCTTGACCATGCGGATCTTGTCGGGGTCGTTGCGGCCTACGACCGCGCCGAGCACGTCGCTGACCCATGGTCCAGCCGCATTGATCAAAGCCTTTGCCCGGACCTTCTCTTCCTTGCCGCCATCGCCGGCGATGGTCAGCTCCCACACACCCTCGACACGGCGGGCCACAACGCATTTCGTCCGTGTACGGATTTCAGCGCCGCGCGCCGCGGCATCACGCGCCGCCAGAACCACGAGGCGCGCATCCTCTACCCAACAGTCGGAATATTCATAGCCATGGACGAATTCATCCTTGAGCGGCCGCCCCGTCGGATCGCTGCGCAGATCGACACTGCGCGTGCCGGGCAAAATCTTGCGCCCGCCGAGATGATCGTAAAGAAACAGGCCAAGCCTGATCAGCGGCCGCGGCCTCAGGCCATGGTGATGCGGCAGCACGAAACGCAACGGCCAGATGATGTGCGGCGCCGCCTTCAACAGCACCTCGCGCTCGATCAGTGCTTCGCGTACCAGACGGAATTCATAGTGTTCAAGATAGCGCAAACCGCCATGAATAAGCTTGGTTGAGGCCGACGAGGTCCCCGATGCCAGATCGCCCTGCTCGGCGAGAAACACCGAAAGGCCGCGGCCCGCCGCGTCACGCGCAATGCCGCAGCCGTTGACGCCGCCGCCAATGATGAACAGGTCATGGATCATGGGGCGGCACCGGATGCGGGTTCATTGTCGTTCATTCCATCGGCGATCTCGACCTGCACGCCACTGTGCCGGCAGAGTTCGGAAACCGATTCGGGCGGCGGGCGGTCGGTGACGAAAATATCGACGTCCGACAGGTGGCCGATTCGCACTGGCGCCGAGCGCGTGAATTTCATGCCATCCGAGACCAGGATGACATTGCGCGCGTTGTTCATGATGGCCTTGGCCACCCGCACTTCGCGGTAATCGAAATCGAGCATGGCGCCATCGTCGTCGATGGCCGAGGCGCCGATCACCGCATGGTCGACCTTGAACTGGGTGATGAAGTCGACCGCCGCCTCGCCGACAATGCCGCCGTCGCTCTTGCGCAGCATGCCGCCCGCCACGATGACGTCGATCTTCGGGCACGGCATGAGGATCGCCGCCACATGAATGTTGTTGGTGATGACCAGCAGTCCCTCGTGATGCACCAGGGCGCGCGCCACCTCTTCCGTCGTCGTGCCGATGTTGATGAACAGCGAACAGTTGTTGGGGATGAGCCGCGCCGCGTGGCGGCCGATGACCACCTTCTCGCTGGCGGCAAGCTGGCGCCGCGCTTCGTAAGCAACATTCTCGACGCCCGACGACAGCATGGCGCCGCCATGGGTGCGCGCCAAGAGCCGCCCGTCGCACAACTCGTTCAAATCCTTGCGGATGGTTTGCGGCGTCACTTCAAAACGCACCGCCAGATCTTCGACGACCACGTTGCCCGTCTGCCGGGCCAGAACCAGGATCTGCTGTTGGCGGGGACTGAGCGCCGGCATGAAAACTCCGTCGAATCATGGACTTCACGGGCTGAATTGCCCAATTTTGCGTCCAAGCGAAAGCCATGATTTCACTTTTCTTCGCTTTTCGCAATATTGCAGCGCACAATATTTTCAAAAATATTCTAATTGACATTCGTTTTGTTTCGTTTGATCGTCAAGACAGGTTCCGACAAAGGAGCCAAGCTGATTAGGGAGGACCATCAATGAAACTTAAACTCCTAGCCTCGGCCGCCGCATTTGCGCTGTGCGCAATGGCGGGTCCGGGCTTTGCGGATGAAGCAGCGGCCAAGAAGTGGGTCGACTCCGAATTCCAGCCTTCGACCCTGTCGAAGGACGACCAGATGAAGGAGATGCAGTGGTTCATCAAGGCCGCCGAACCCTTCAAGGGCATGGAAATCAACGTGCTGTCGGAAAGCGTTCCGACACACACTTATGAATCGACCGTACTGACCAAGGCCTTCGAGGAAATCACCGGCATCAAGGTGATCCACCAGATCCTCCAGGAAGGCGAAGTCGTCCAGGCGGTGCAGACGCAGATGCAGACTAACCGTAATCTCTATGACGCCTATATCAACGATTCGGACCTGATCGGCACCCACTCGCGGCTGCAGAGCGCCGTCAACCTCACCGACTGGATGGCGGGCGAGGGCAAGGACGTCACCAACCCGATGCTTGACATCGACGACTTCATGGGCAAGTCGTTCACCACCGGTCCCGATGGCAAACTGTGGCAGTTGCCGGATCAGCAATTCGCCAATCTGTACTGGTTCCGCAAGGATTGGTTCGATCGCTCCGACCTGAAAGAGAAGTTCAAGGCCAAGTATGGTTATGAACTTGGCGTTCCGGTGAACTGGTCGGCCTATGAGGACATCGCCGACTTCTTCACCAACGACGTCAAGGAAATCGATGGCGTCAAAGTCTATGGCCACATGGACTACGGCA
Organism: Aestuariivirga sp.; assembly: GCA_046594125.1. Classification (GTDB taxonomy): domain Bacteria; phylum Pseudomonadota; class Alphaproteobacteria; order Rhizobiales; family Aestuariivirgaceae; genus Aestuariivirga. The sequence continues at coordinate 7,097 of JBKJQD010000297.1, read as the reverse complement.
AGCGCGCACCCGATCTGGGCTGGCGCATGACCGACGCCTGGCTGTCGATGGCCGGCGAAGCCGATGTCGGCATACCGAACGGCCGTCCCGTCGATGAATGGGGCATCCGAATGGAGAAGGATAGCTGCAACCCGGTCGGCGCCTCGGTGTCGCGCGGCGGCGGTGCCAACAGCCCGGCAGCCGTCTACGCCGTCACAAAATGGGATGAATGGCTCAAGAAATACGCCCCCCCGGGTGCGTCCGATCTCGACTTCTACCAGTCGTTACCGTCCTTGTCGCAGGGCAACGTGGCCCAGCAGATCTTCTGGTACACGGCCTTCGGTGCATCGATGGTCGCCCCGAAGAGTGAGGGCAACAACACCGTCGACGATGCTGGCTTGCCACTGTGGCGCATGGCCCCTTCGCCCCATGGACCTTATTGGAAGGAAGGCTCGCAGCGTGGTTATCAGGACGTAGGCTCGTGGACCTTGTTCAAGTCCACACCCGTTGACCGCCGCATGGCGGCTTGGCTCTATGCCCAGTTTGTCGTCTCCAAGACGGTAGACGTGAAAAAAAGCCATGTGGGTCTCACCTTCATCCGCGACAGCACGGTGCGTCACAAGTCGTTCGACGAGCGCTCGCCGAAGCTTGGTGGCCTGATCGAGTTCTACCGGTCGCCTGACCGTGTGGCCTGGACACCCACCGGCATCAACGTGCCAGACTATCCGAAACTTGCCCAGCTCTTCTGGCAGAACATCGGTGATATCACCTCGGGAGCCTTCACCCCACAGCAGACCATGGACCGCCTTGCCGCGCAGATGGACCAGCTCATGGGCCGCATGCAGGCCGCCGATGAAGCGAACAACACCTATGGCGGCTGCGGACCACGGTTGAACCCCGAGAGCGATCCCAGTAAGTGGCTCAGCAGTGAGCATGCGCCCTGGGCCAAGCTCGACAATGAGAAACCGCCAGGCGAAACCATCAATTATGACGAGCTGATCAAGCGCTGGACCGAAAATCAGTAAGCTGACCCGTCTCGAAACGCCGGGGTGCATCGGAAGTGATGCGCCCCGGCGGCTTGTGCAACGATCAACGCCGCGGAAACGGCCGTCAGGCTGGCAATTTTGTCATGACTCTCGAGCTCAGGAACATTACCAAGCGCGTGGGCGCCAGTACTCACATCCATCAGACCAACCTGGTGCTGGAAGACGGCTCGTTCAACGTGCTGCTCGGCACGACGCTGTCTGGCAAGACCACACTTATGCAGCTGATCGCCGGCATCCAGAAGCCCACCTCCGGCGAAATCTGGTACAAGGGCAAGAACGTCACCGGCGTCGCGGTGCAGAAGCGCAACGTCTCGATGGTCTATCAGCAATTCATCAACTACCCGAACTTCAACGTCTATGACAATATTGCCTCGCCGCTGCGTGTGGCTGGCATGGCCGCCAAGGAAATCGCGCGCCGCGTCGGCAAGGCAGCCGACCTGTTGCGCCTGACACCGATGCTGAAGCGCAAGCCCTCGGAATTGTCGGGCGGCCAACAGCAGCGCACCGCCATTGCCCGCGCCGTGGTCAAGGACAGCGACATCATCCTGCTCGACGAACCCCTGGCCAACCTCGATTACAAGCTGCGCGAGGAACTGCGCGAGGAATTGCCGAAGCTCTTCGCCGGGCGCCAGGCCATCGTCGTCTATGCCACCACCGAACCCTCCGAGGCCTTGCTGTTCGGCGGCAATACCGCAACCCTGCATGAAGGGCGCATCACCCAGTTCGGCCCCACCGGCACCACCTACCGCAAGCCGCGCGACCTGCTCACCGCCCAGGTCTTCGCCGATCCGCCGATCAATACGGCGAAGGTGGAGAAGCGCGGCAGTGAGATCACCATTTTCGGCAAGGTGAAATGGCCAGCAGGCAAGGCCGCCGCCGGCTTGGCCGATGGCCCCTACACCATCGGCATCAGGCCCCATCATATTTCCCCCGTGGCCCATGGCCAGTCAATCGGCAGCTTCGAGGGCCGGGTGCTGGTCACTGAACTGTCAGGCTCGGAAAGCGTCATCCACCTGAATGTCGACGGCGCCACCTGGGTCGCCCAGTCGCACGGCATCCACCGCTTCGAAGTCGGCTCCACGGCCAAGCTCCACGCCGATCTCGACCATGCCCTGTTCTTTGGCGCCAACGACGAGTTGATCTCCTGATGGCCAAGATCACCCTCGAGAACCTGCGCCACAGCTACTATCCAAACCCCGCCCGGGACGAGGATTTCGCCTTGAAGCGCGTGGCGCTCGATTGGGAGGATGGTGGCGCCTATGCGCTGCTCGGGCCATCGGGCTGTGGCAAGACGACGTTGCTCAATCTCATTTCCGGATTGCTGATCCCCACCGAGGGCCGGATACTATTTGATGACAAGGACGTGTCGCGCGCCTCGCCGGAACAGCGCAACATCGCCCAGGTGTTCCAGTTTCCGGTGATCTACGACACCATGACGGTCTACGACAATCTGGCATTCCCGCTCAGGAACCGGGGAGTTGCCGAGCCCGAGATCGACAAGCGCGTCAAGGACATCGCCGAGATGCTCGATCTGACGAAGACATTGAAGAACCGCGCCTCCGGCCTCACCGCCGATGGTAAGCAGAAAATTTCCTTGGGGCGCGGCCTGGTGCGTTCTGATGTCAACGTCATCATGTTCGACGAACCCTTGACCGTCATCGACCCGCATCTCAAATGGCAGTTGCGCTCCAAGCTCAAGGAACTGCACCAGCGCATCCGCCGCACCATGATCTATGTAACGCACGATCAAACCGAAGCTCTCACCTTCGCCGACCAGGTGGTGGTGATGAACAACGGCGAGGTGGTGCAGACCGGCACACCAATCGACCTCTTTGAACAGCCGCGCCACACCTTCGTGGGCCATTTCATCGGTTCGCCCGGCATGAACGTGCTGCCCTGCGAAGTGAAAGGCGGCAAGGCCAGCTTTGCCGGTCAAATGATCGAAACCGGCAATGCCGCGCAATCGCAGGGCACGGCGGCGAAGCTCGAAATCGGTGTCCGTCCCGAATTCGTCAGCCTCGTCAAGAGCGGCATTCCCGCCGATGTTGTCAAAGTTACCGACGCCGGCCGCTATCGCATTGTCGAAACCAGGGCGGGCGGCCAAAGCGTCAAGCTCCTGGTGCTGGAAGGCGATGCCGTTCCGCAAGGCCGGGTGAACCTCGCCTTCGACGCCGCCCACACGCAAGTCTACGAAGATGGCTGGATGGCGGGGACCAAGTCATGAACAAGACCTTCGACAACCGGGCCTGGTTTCTGGTCTTTCCCGTCTTCATCATGGTCGCCTTCAATGCGCTCGTCCCGCTGATGACGGTGGTGAACTACTCGGTCCAGGAAACCTTCGTCGCCAATGAGTACTTCTGGTCAGGAACGCGCTGGTTCGAGGAGCTGCTGCACAACCAGGATATCATGGACTCGCTGTGGCGGCAGATCATTTTCACGAGTGTCGTTCTGCTGATCCAGATTCCCTTGGGGCTTGCCATCGCGCTGTGCATGCCGAAGCAGGGGCCGTGGGTATCGGTCTGCCTCGTGCTGATGGCGCTGCCCTTGCTGATTCCATGGAACGTGGTCGGCTCCATGTGGAACATCATGGCGCTTCCCGATATCGGGCTTCTCGGCAAGGGCCTCAACGCGCTCGGCATCCCTTACAACTACACGCGCCAGCCGATGGCCGCCTGGTTCACCGTGGTCCTGATGGACGTCTGGCACTGGACCTCGCTCGTCGTCCTGCTGTGCTATGCCGGCCTCGTCTCCATTCCCGATGCCTATTACCAGGCCGCCAAGATTGACGGCGCCGGGCCGTGGGCGGTGTTCCGCTACATCCAGCTGCCGAAACTCAAGCATGTGCTGACCATCGCCATTCTCCTGCGTTTCATGGACAGCTTCATGATCTACACGGAAGTTATCGTGCTGACCGGCGGCGGCCCCGGCAGCACCACCAAATTCCTGTCCATCGACCTCGTTCAGAAGGCGCTCGGTGGCTTCGATTTAGGGCCTGCCGCGGCCTTCTCCATCGTCTACTTTCTGATCATTCTGTTCCTGAGCTGGCTCTTCTACACGCTCATGATGCAAGATGAGGCCAAGTAATGAAAAAGCGCCATGTCATTCTGATCGTCTACATTGTCTTCCTGATGCTGCCCATCTACTGGCTGCTCAACATGTCGTTCAAGACGACCAACGAGATCTTGGGCGGCTTCAGCGCCTTCCCACGCGAGTTCACGCTCGACAGCTACCGCACCATCTTTACCGATCCCACGTGGTACAACGCCTACATCAACTCGATCTCCTACGTGGCGATCAACACGGTCATCTCGATCCTGGTGGCGCTGCCCGCCGCCTATGCCTTTTCGCGTTATCGTTTCCTGGGCGACAAGCACCTCTTCTTCTGGCTGCTGTCGAACCGTATGGCGCCGCCCGCCGTCTTCGTCCTGCCCTTCGTCAATCTCTATTCGGCGGTGGGCCTGTTCGATACGCCGTGGGCGGTGGCGCTGGCCCACACCCTCTTTAACATGCCACTTGCCGTGTGGATTCTGGAAGGCTTCATGTCGGGCGTGCCCAAGGAATTGGACGAGACCGCCTTTGTCGACGGCTATTCCTTCCCGCGCTTCTTCATCCGCATCTTCCTGCCGACCATTTCGGCGGGCATTGGTGTTGCGGCCTTCTTTTGCTTCATGTTCTCGTGGGTCGAAATGCTGCTCGCCAAGAACCTCACCTCGGTCGCCGCCAAACCCATCGTCGCGGCCATGACCAAGACGGCGAGCACGTCCGGCTACGAACTGGGCCTTCTGGCGGCGGCGGGCGTGCTGACACTCATACCCGGCGCCATCGTCATCTATTTCGTCCGCAACTACATCGCCAAGGGCTTTGCCCTGGGCCGGGTGTAAGGGGAACTCATGGAACAGGCGGCATATTTCGGCTTTGACTGGTGGACGCAGTCGTTGGGCACCTGGATGGCCTGGACCAGGGCCACGGCGGCCTTCTTCATCTTCGTCTTCGCCTCGATCGGCACCATGGGCATCTGGGAATATTATGTGCCCGGCGGCAGTCCGCGCCGTGGCGTCTTCGGTCTCGACACGACGCGCGGCGACCGCCTGTTCATCACGCTGCTCGGCAGCTGTTTCATTTTCCTCGGCTGGCTCGGCATCTTCAGTGTGCCCCTGTGGGGCGGCCTCGCCATAGCACTCGCCTGGGGCTTCTTCGTCTTCCGCTGGGTTTAGCTCAGCGCGCTGTGAAATCGTCGACGCGGCCAACTGGCGCCGGGCTTGGCTCTCCCGTAGCGAACAGCCGCGCCGCATCACTGCCGGGACGCGCCAGGCCTTGCAGTGACGAAAACACGCTGCCCGGCATGACCACCGCATCATTGCCGAGTGCAAAGGACGTCACGGCCGAAACCCCGCTCGGCTGGATGACCACGGAATCGCCGCCGCCATCCGGCCGCCCAAAAAACGGCACCCCGATTTCCGCTGCGACGTCAGGCACGGCGGCAACTGAAACCGCGGGCAAGCTTGGCGCGCCCTTGACGATGGCCTCCAGCACAAGTTGCCCCAGGCGGTTGTTACCCTGCTTGAAGAAGGTGACGCCATCACGCCCGCGCAGCTTGCGGATGGTCCCGGTCTCATCGGGGCCCGTATCGGTGTAGCTCCCGTCCGGATTGACAAAGGCCGCCCGCAGATCAAGGAACATGGCACCTTTTGCCACCACCCGTTCCTTCTGGATTTCCGAGATATCCCGCATGGCGGCGTCATAGTCGGGATTGGCCATCGGCGGAATGGCGACCCAGTAGACTTGAGCGCCCAATGCCGAGGCCGCGTCGAGAACCCGGTCGAGCTGTGTCTTGTAGGCCGCAATCCAGTCCGGCGAGTTGAAAGCCAGACGCAGGTCGCCATCGCGCATCTGCTGGCGGTCGTTGCTGCCGAGCAGCAGCACCACCGTATCATAGTCCTTGCCCTCGAGAATCTTGGGCAGCGTTTCGCTCCAGTCATAGACCTCGGGCCGGGCCAGACCCGATTCCTCGTTGAAGCGGATTGTCACGTCATAGAGATCGCCATCGGAGGCCATGCGCATCAGCCCGGCACCCAGGCCGCCGCCGATGGCGTCTCCCGCCACCAGAATGTGGCGGCGTTCCGCCGTGGCATCTCCTCCTGCCGATGATCCCATGACCGGCGCATCGACGGTCTGCGCCAGGGCCTGTCCGCCGAGCGCCAGAAGCAGCAACACAAGTAGACGCAGCATCATCACGCCAGTCTAGCTCCCGCGCTTGATGCGTTCCAGCAGCTTCACCGACGGCATTCCGTCGAGCGGCAAACCGACGCTCTTCTGATAGGCGATGACCGCCTCATAGGTGCGCGCCCCGAAGCGGCCATCGTCCCCGCCGGTCTCAAAACCCTTGGCGTTGAGCTTGCGCTGCAATTCCACGCGCTGCTCGAAGCTCAGATCGAAATTCACCTCCGGCCAGGACGCAAGGATCGGTCCACCGCCGCGAATGCGGTCGCCGAGATGGCCCACCGCCAGCGCATAGGAATGCGACAGGTTATAAGCCATGATGGCCAGAAAGTTCCGCGTCACCAGGAAGCGCGGCCCCGCCACACCCTGCGGCACCATCACGAAGGCATCGGCCTGCGGGGCGCCGAAATTTCCGCCATCGGCGCGGGTGATGCCGAGCTTCTGCCAGGCTGCCACCGTGCGCCACTTCGAGCGGCCGATCAGCGCCTTGTCGAAGCTCTTCGGCAGCGTCACTTCCCAGCCCCAGGGCCGGTCGGCCTTCCAACCCGCCTTGGCCAGATAGTTGGCGGTGGAAGCGAGCGCATCTTCCTTCGAGTTCCAGATGTCCTTGGTGCCATCCCCGGTCCAGTCGACCGCATAGGAAATATAGGAGGTCGGGATGAACTGCGTGTGGCCCATGGCCGCCGCCCACGAGCCGGTGAAGGTCTCGGGGCTGACCACGCCGCGTTTCAGAATTTTTAGCGCCGCCACGAATTGTTCGCGGGCATATTTCTGCTTGCGCCCGGCATACATCAGGGTGGCCAGCGAGCGCATGACCTTCATCGACCCCTTGTCCTTGCCGAAATTCGACTC
>JBKJQD010000293.1:0-4762 GCA_046594125.1 Aestuariivirga sp. | reverse complement strand
TGGCGTGGTCACCGGCTGGGGCACGGTGAATGGCCGCGTCGTCTATGTCTTCGCCAAGGACTTCACCGTCTTTGGCGGTTCGCTGTCGGAATCCCACGCCCGCAAGATCACCAAGATCCAGGACATGGCCCTGCAGAACCGTGCCCCCATCATCGGCCTGTTCGATGCTGGCGGTGCCCGTATTCAGGAAGGCGTCAACGCGCTTGGCGGCTATGGCGAAGTGTTCCAGCGCAACGTGCTGGCCTCCGGCGTCATCCCGCAGATTTCCGTCATCATGGGCCCCTGTGCCGGTGGCGACGTCTATTCCCCGGCGATGACCGATTTCATTTTCATGGTGCGCGGCACCAGCTACATGTTTGTCACCGGGCCTGATGTGGTGAAGACCGTGACCAACGAGACGGTGACCGCCGAGGAACTGGGCGGCGCCTCGATCCACACCACGAAATCATCGATTGCCGACAAGGCCTTCGACAATGACGTTGAAACTTTGCTGCAGATGCGGCGGCTGATTGACTTCCTGCCGTCTTCCAACACGTCGCCCATTCCGGAACTGCCCACCTTCGACGATGCCGAGCGCATCGACCTGTCGCTCGACACGTTGATCCCCGCCAATCCCAATCAGCCCTATGACATGAAGGAGCTGATTCTCAAGATGGTGGACGAGGGCGATTTCTTCGAAATCCAGGAGGCCCACGCCCGCAACATCATCACCGGTCTGGCCCGCGTCAATGGCCGAACCGTGGGCATCGTCGCAAACCAGCCCATGGTGCTGGCCGGCGTCCTCGACAGCGATGCCGGCAGGAAAGGTGCCCGCTTCGTGCGCTTTTGCGATTGCTTCAACATTCCGGTGGTGACACTGGTCGATGTGCCGGGCTTCTTGCCGGGGACGGCGCAAGAGTATGGCGGCCTCATCAAGCACGGCGCCAAACTGCTCTTTGCCTATGCCGAGGCGACGGTTCCCAAGATCACCGTCATCACCCGCAAGGCCTATGGCGGTGCTTATGTCGTCATGGCCTCGAAGCACCTGCGCGGCGATGTCAACTATGCCTGGCCCACCGCCGAAATCGCCGTGATGGGCGCCAAGGGTGCCGCCGAGATTCTTTACCGCTCCGATCTTGGCGATCCCGAAAAGCTGAAATCGCGCGTCAAGGAGTATGAAACGCGCTTTGCCAACCCCTTCGTGGCCGCCGAGCGCGGCTTCCTCGACGACGTCATCATGCCCCATTCGACCAGAAAACGCGTCGCCCGGGCGCTGAACATGCTGCGCCACAAGCAACTGGCCAATCCGTGGAAGAAGCACGACAACATTCCGCTGTAGAGTCAAGTTAAGTGGCAATGACCTCACCTTACTTGTTCCCTTCTCCCCGTAGCGGGAGAAGGTGGCGCGTAGCGCCGGATGAGGGGCCGTCCGCGAATACGACCGCCAGCCTTGACTCGCGGAACCGTCCCCTCATCCCCGGCGTCGCCGGACCTTCTCCTGCGAGGGGAGAAGGACATATCGCCATAAGCAAAACATACAAATTTAACACAAAGCAAAACGGCACTTTGGCGGCTGGCGTCTATAACCATCGCCAATAACAGGGTGTTGCCATGCGTGATCGATTGTTGTGCTGCGGAGCCGCGGGGTTCCTGGTGTTTTCCGCCGACAATCCGGTCGACGGCTGCTCGTTACGTGCCAAGACTTCAGCCCAGGGCATTCTGCGCGTCAGCTTCAGCGAACCACCGGCATGGCGTTGCTGTTGACACTTGCGGAACAAGCCCCCTAGCTTGGCCCCATGACTAGGGATTCTTCATCCACGCTGCCGCCCATGACGGCGCTGGAATTTGCCATCGAGCACACGTTCCGCAACTTCTTCTTCAGCCTGCGTCTGGTGCTGGGTTGGCTGGTGGTCTTGTCGCCGCTGTTGATCGCGACTTATGTCGTGGCCTTCGCCAAGGGTCCGCCCGATTTTGCCCATGTGCCGTCAGCAACACTCGGCCTCTTCATCGCCCTTGGCATCGCGGGTTTCCTCGCCTCACTCTCGGTCTGCGTCAACTGGCACCGCCGCATCCTGCTGAAGGAAACGCCCAAACGCTTGGGCTGGATCAGGCTCAACGGCGCGGTCTGGCGCTATCTCGCCGCTTTTCTGCTGATCGTCATCATCGAGGGCGCCATCGCCACCGTTGTTTTCGCGGCACTGAATTATCTTCCGCCATTGCTGCTGCCGCGCCTCGGGCCGGCTGCTGCCACCATTGCCAATGGACTTGCCGGGCTCCTCGCCCTGGTTGCCCTGCTGGTCTGGTATCGTTTGACCACCCGGCTTCCGGCCATCGCTACCGGTATCCGCGGCTTCAAGTCGTGGCGCGCCACCGGCGGGAATTTCTGGACCTTCCTCGGCTTCACCTTCTGGCTGGTATTCAGTCTCGCCATAGCGGGTGCCATGGGGACGGGGGCCTTCATGGGCCAGCAGATGCTCGGCAACCAATGGGTCACCGCCGCAGCCTTCGTCTTCATCGGCCTCTTGGCATGGCTATCGCTGTTCCTGCTGGCTACCGTCCCGACCTGCCTGTTCCATTTTCTTGGCGGTGTCGAAGAGGTGGAGTAGGGGGTTGGTCTAAATCCGCTCGCCCACCAGATCATACTCCTCCGCCTCGACGATCCGTACACGGACCATGTCGCCGGGCTTCAAGTCTGTCTCGCCGGGCAGGAACACGTTGCCGTCGATTTCCGGCGCGTCCCAAGGCGAGCGGGCGATGGCTTCGTCGTTTTCCTCGTCGATCTCGTCGACCAGCACGTCGATTTCGCGGCCAATTTTTCCCTGGAAAATTTTGGCGGAAATCTCCTGCTGGGCGGCCATGAAACGATCCCAGCGCTCCTGCTTGACCTCGTCTGGCACTTGCGGCAGCCCGAGATCATTCGACTTGGCGCCTGAAACAGGCTCGTACTTGAAACAGCCGGCGCGCTCGATGCGGGCTTCCTTCATCCACGACAGCAGATATTCGAAATCGGCGTCCGTCTCGCCGGGAAAGCCGACAATGAAGGTCGAGCGGATGGCGATGTCCGGGCAAATCCTGCGCCACGATGCGAGGCGGTCCAGCACCTTCTCCTGATTGGCGGGGCGCTTCATGGCTTTCAAGACGCCCGGTGCCGCATGCTGGAAGGGGATGTCGAGATAGGGAAGAATTTTACCCTCGGCCATCAGCGGGATGACGTCGTCGACATGCGGGTAGGGGTAGACATAATGCATCCGCACCCAAGCGCCGAGATCGCCCAGTTCCTTGGCCATGTCGTAGAACTTGGCGCGGACCTCGCGGCCATGGAACTTCGACGTGGCATATTTGGTGTCGACGCCATAGGCGCTGGTGTCCTGCGAAATCACCAGCAGTTCCTTGACGCCCGCCTTCACCAGCCGCTCGGCTTCATACAGCACCGATGCGACAGGCCGCGACACCAGATCGCCGCGGATCGACGGGATGATGCAGAACGAGCAGCGGTTGTTGCAGCCCTCGGAAATCTTCAAATAAGCATAGTGCTTTGGCGTCAGGTGCAGGCCCTGGGGCGGCACCAGATCATATTTCGGATCATGCACCGGCGGCAGCGCCTTGTGCACGGCACCCACCACCGCTTCGTATTGGTGCGGGCCGGTCACCGCCAGAACACCCGGATGCGCCTTCATGATGGTCTCGGCTTCCACACCCAGGCAGCCCGTGACGATCACCCGGCCATTCTCCGCCATGGCCTCGCCGATGGCGGCGAGCGATTCCGCCTTGGCCGAGTCGAGGAAGCCGCAGGTGTTGACCAGCACCACATCGGCATCCGCATAGCCATGCGACATGACATAGCCTTCGGCCCTGAGTTGCGTGATGATGCGCTCACTATCGACCAGCGCCTTGGGGCAGCCGAGCGACACGAGACCGATCTTGGGGACATGGGTGTTCATGGGCGGCTGCTTTACGCCACCTGCGGAACCGGAGCAAACGCCGATTGCGGTGCGCGAAAGCCTTTGCTGGAGGAGCGAATTCAGGCATATTCCCGCGTCGAACCGCAACGTCCCGTTGCCAAGGGGATTCGATGTCGACACGCCGTATGTTCCTTCTGGCTCTGGCGGCGCTTGCCGCGCCCGCGGCCAATGCCGCAACGCCGCCTGCCAAGGCAAAACCCAAGCCCAAAACCAAAGCCGCGGCCAAAGCCAAGCCGAAGCCTGCCCCGCCGCGCCTGGTCATCACCATCAGCAAGCCATCCCAGACCATGACGGTGACGCTGGACGGCAATACCGAATACCGCTGGCCGGTATCGACGGGGGCGCCGGGCTATGACACGCCGAGTGGCAATTTCCGCCCTTTCCGCATGGAGAAGGAACATTTCTCCAAGGAGTGGGACGATGCGCCCATGCCCAATTCGATTTTCTTCACTGGCGAGGGCCACGCTGTCCATGGCAGCTACCATGTCAAGAGCCTGGGCCGCCGCGCCTCGCACGGCTGTGTCAGGCTGGAGCCATCCAACGCCGCAAAGCTCTTTGCTCTGGTTGGCGAGGTGGGCATGAGCAACACCCGGGTGATCGTCAAGGGCGGCTTTTTCGACGGCGGCTTCAGCAACGACTCGATCAAACCCGGCAAGCGCCGCCTGTTCCCCTGGCTGGACCGGAGTTGAGCGGCGAGTACGCCGTCGCCTAGGTTCTGTTGACATTTGGGATTCCCAAATCGGATAAATTCTGATTCAAGCTGCGTGCTGGAGTTGGAGGCCGGCATGGATGGCGAGACGGGAACTTCGGACGGACCAATG
>JBKJQD010000230.1:0-8204 GCA_046594125.1 Aestuariivirga sp. | reverse complement strand
GCACCGGCAGTCTCTACTTCGATGCCGATGGCAACGGCGCAGCCGTGCGCATCCTCATCGCAAATCTGTCGACGGGAACGTTAACCAGCACGGATTTGTTTGTGGTGTGATAAACCGGCAACTGGGAGCTGACCATCGCCGAATTGTTTCAGTGAGCCACTCACCCGGTTTTCGTCATGGAAATGACTTTCCCGGCTTCTCCGCCGCGAAGCAAGTCGAGATGATCGGCCCACCACTGGGCCATCTTCTTGCGCTCTGCCATGGCATCACCACGGGCATAGGCGCGGCGCACGGCATCGCGGTCTTGATGTGCAAGGGAGTGTTCAATGGCATCGATGGAAAACAGGTTGGACGCGTTAAGGAGCGTCGAAGCCGTCGCGCGGAAGCCATGCGAGGAATGTGCATCGGCGGCAACACCCATGCGCCGGAGTGCCGCGTTCATGGTGTTTTCGCTTAAGGGCCGGTTGGCGCGCCCGGTGGCTGGGAAGACGTAGCCTTGCGGGCCGGTGATCTCTTGAAGCCGTTGCAGGATCGCCACCGCCTGACGGGGCAGGGGCTTGGCATGTGACTGGCGAAGCTTCATGCGCTCCGCCGGAATTTCCCAGACAGCGTTTTCGAGGTCAAACTCCGTCCACTTGGCCTGTCTCAATTCACCGGGCCGGGAATAGAGCAGGGCCATCAATTGCAGGGCCGTACCGGAGATGACCTGTCGGCTCGCATAGTTGTCCACCAGCCGGAGCAGTTCCCCCAGCCGCTTGGGATCGGTGATTGCCGCGAAGTGCTTCGGCTTTGGACTTGCGATCACGCCTTTGGCGGCGGCGGACGGATCGGTGATGAGAATGCCGTGCTGCATTGCAAATCGGAAGACCTCGCCGATGACGGTCCGCATGCGGCGGGCAGTTTCAAGGTTGTCGGCGTCCTCTTCCTTCCGGAGGGCTTTGATCACCTCAGGCGTCCGGATTGTGCCGATAGGCCGGGGGCCAAGAGAGCTTTTAAGCTTGGCCAAAATCCATTGCATCTTGGAAATTGTCACCGGTGCCCTTCCATCCCGCCGCTTCTTCTCCACCAGCCTTTCAGCCACCTTGGCAAAGGTATTGTCGGCAGCAAGACGGAGTTCGGCTTTCTTCTGCCTCTTGAGGTCGGAGGGGTCGTTTCCATCTTTCAATTGGCGGCGGGCCTCGTCCGCCATGCCGCGCGCCTTCTCCAGGGCAAGGTCAGGGTAGATGCCCAGCGACAATAATTTCCGCTTGCCCAAATGGCGGTATTCGTAGCGCCAATAGCGCCCTCCATCGGGCGTCACCCAAAGTTGCAGCCCCTTTCCATCCACAAGCTTGCGAAGCCGCTCTGCGGGTTTTGCGGTCCGGATTTCAACGTCGGTGAGCTTGTCGCGGGTCCATGCCATGGAAGTCCCTCCAATTGGCGGTATCGTAAATGGCGGTAAATCAAAGTACCGTCATTTTATACTGCCACTTTTTTCGGATGTCCACGGATGCACCCGGACGCCATTGGCGCAAAAATTCAACAAAACCGGGCTTTGCGGCCTTGATTTGGACGGTGCTGATGTGCTTTGGAGGGGGAGATGGTGCCGCTTAGGTGACTCGAACACCTGACCCCCGCATTACGAATGCGGTGCTCTACCGGCTGAGCTAAAGCGGCGGTGGGCGAAGCGATAGACGGTTTCGCGGTGGAATTCAACCATCCGTGGCAAGCGATTTGCGGAGCGAGGCGAAATCCTCCGGCAGGCCTGGATCATCGGGCGGGCGCAATGGCAGGATTTTTTCGGGCGCGGCAATGGATTTGGCCGGAACCGCCGCAGCGGTCGGCGCGGGCAGAAGGGCATCGGCCTCGAGATCGTCGGGCATGTCGAAGGGGCTTTTCCACGTACAGGGCACGATCTCGCCCGACACCGGCGAAACCGGCGTCCAGCGCGGGCTGGCAACGCCATCCGACACCCACATGGGATCGCGCGGCGCCCGCAGCGCCCGTGCCAGCCATTCGCGCGCCCGGCCCTTGTCGCCCTGGGCCTCCTCGATATCGGCCATCAGGGCGCAAATGCGGGCCTGTGGCTTGCCGTCGAGATGCGCTTCAAGTGCTTTGCGTGCCACGTCCCAGCGCTGCGCCCGAGTGGCGGCCCGGGCGAGGGCAACGGCACCTTCGACGCCGCCAGCGTTTTCATTGACCAGATCACGCACCCGTTCGAAACGGGCCTCGGGGCCATCGCCGGCTTTCAGATGCGCCATGACTTCGGCGATGTCGGGATGGGGCGACCGGCTCCAGGTGTCACGCAAGGCGCGCGACGCCTTGCGCTGCGCTCCGTCCGCCGCCAGCAGGCGCGCCGCCACCAGTGCGGCTGGCACCAGGGCGGGATCAAGCTTGTGGGCGCGGCTGGCGAGATCAAGTGCCTGCGTCCGGTCCCGGTCTTCGAGTGCGAGACCAAGCGCTGCCAGCATCGCCGCCTGCTTGCGGCTGGCCTCTTCGGCGGGAAGCAGACCTGACTTGCCCTGCTGGGCCAGAGTTGCGGCGGCGGCGGCCCAATCCTTCGATGCCGATTGCAGCTGCAATACCGCACTTGACGCCCAGGCGAGCCGCGGACTGAGCTTCAGGGCCCGCTCGGCATGGCCCCTCGCCGTGGCGATGTCGCCAGCCTGGCGGGCTTCGGCAAAAAGGCCGCGCAGGCCCAGCGCCTCGGTGTCGGGCGATTTGGTCATCGCTTCGAAGATGCGCTTGACGGCGGCGCGATCACCCTTGAGCTGGGCGGCCTGGGCGGCCAGCACATTGACCAGCGGCTCATCGGCCAGCGCATTACCGGCGATATGGGCGTGCTTGCTGGCCAGTGCCGCATCACCTGCGCCCGCCGCGATGATGCCGCGTGACAGCGACTCATAGCCCTTGCGGTTCTTGCGGAACTGCCAGTAGCGCCCGACGCTGCCTGGACTTTGCCACAGCCTGCGGAACAGGCTCCAGATGAACCACAACGCCACCACCGCGAGGCAGGCCAGCGCCACGGCGATGACGAAGGACATTTCGGCTTCGCGGCCCAGCCAGCGGATGGTGACGGTGCCAGGCCGGTCGGCAAGCCAGGCAAAGCCGGCGGCGAGTGCTGCCAGCAGGGCGAAGCGCCACAAAAGCCTGATCATTGCGCCCCACCCAGGGATGAAATCTGCCGCAGCACCGCCTGCGACACCTGGTCGAGTGCGGCTTCGAGCTTGAGACGTGCGGCGGCCCGGTCACGCCATTGGGTGATGGCCGTTGGCTTGTCGCCCTCGGTGGCGTCAATGATGCCGATGGCCTGGTTCAGGTCGGGGACCTCGGCGAGGCTGGCGCATTTTTCTGCCAAGGCCGGCCAGTCGGTGGCGCCGATGTCGCGGATGGTGATGACCCCGGAGAGCGTGCTCCACAGCGAATCCCAATAGCCGCCGCTGGCCGGGGCTTCGGTGACCGGTTGCGGCAGGGAGGCGATGGCGCCGCGCAGTTCCGCCGCCAGACCCAAGCCGTTGGGCAGGCCATTGCTGGCACTGGCGGCCAGCACGTCGAGGCCGGTGGCGGCGGGCACCATGCGGGCAATGCGGCCATATTCGTCCGTGTAGGCCGTGCCCGCCGCAATCTTTGCCTTGAGATCGGAAAGAGCCTGCGACAGGGCGGCGGTGGTGGCCGCACCTTCGGTGCTGCCGCTGGACGACTTGAGGCTGGCCACGTCCTTCTCCAGCCCGTCGATGCGCTGGCCGATTGCGGCAAGTGCCGCGTTGTCGACGCCGCCCGATCCCGTGCCAGCCGATGAAACCGCCGTCCGCAGGGCATCGAGATCGGACTTCATCGATTGCAGGGCTTTCCCGGCGGCGTCGATCTTGCTGTCGAGGCCGCCGATGCGGGATTGTGTTTCGGCGATACCTGACGCGTTGGCCTTGATCGTCGCCTCAAGCTCCGCGGTTGCGGTGGCCGAACCTTGCACCGATTGGCCGAGAGCCGCCACTTGCTCGTTCAGCGTCTTGTTGTTGATTTCGAGTGCGGCGATTCGATTGTTCATTGCCTGCATTTCGTTGTTCGGCAGATAGGCCGAGAGCAGGTCACGATAGATCCAGCCACCCGCCATGAGCCCGGCGATCAGCGCGGCTCCGGCCAGCCATTTCACCGAACGGCCAGTGCTCCTGCGGCGCACTGGCGCGGGCCGCTCCGGCGGTGAGTCACGTTCGATGGTGATGTCCTCGGCTTCGAGGTCGATCACCTGCGGCTTCACCGCTTCGCTGTCCTGATCTTTCGGGTCGTCGGTCATGGCTCTGGCCTAACGGGTTCGCTGGATTTGTTCAAGCAGCGCCAGCATGGCGCTTTCCTCGGGTGCCGCCGCGATATGGCTTTTCCATGTCGCGGGCAGAACGACGGCGACATTGCCTGACAGACAAAGATAGTGTGGCGCAGCGGCTTCGGCAACGAGGCCGCACCAGATGCGGGCAGTGCGCGGTGAGTAGAGCATTACGGCATCGGCGGACGTCAGAGCCGTGGCGGCCTGTCCGAGACCCGTGGCCGCAACCGCGTCGTAGAGAACCACGCGGCGGCAATCAAACCCCGCCGTTGTAAGTTGCCCTGCAAGGTCGCCCGAGGTTTCCGCGCCCGACAGATAAAGTATCGGACCACCACTGGGCCGCATCGTCTCGCACATATGGCGGGCCAGTCCGTTGACGTCCCCGCCATGGGCTTCGGCGTGTGTGAACCCGGCCTGGCGAGCGGCACTGAGGGACTGCGGCCCGACTGTCAGTATACGGAGTGATTTCACTTCGACATGGCCAGTGAGTGAACGGATGGCATTGGCGCTGGTGGCCACGGCGGCCTGATAGGGCAGGGTTTCGATACGCACATCAACGCGGGGCACGATGACCAGCAGCGGCGCCAGGATCACCTCATGGCCAAGCGCTTCGAGCTTCGCCCTCAGGGGGCCAGCGTCTTCCTCGGGTCTGGTGACAACGATGCGCATCAATAGGCGATGAGCGATCCGCCGCGCGCCTTGACCTCTTCGCCAGCGTCCTGTCCCAAGCGTTCGGCATCGGCTGAGGCCCCCGACCGCTCAATCTCGAAACTATGCGCGCCATCATGGGTGAGAGCCT
Organism: Aestuariivirga sp.; assembly: GCA_046594125.1. Lineage (GTDB taxonomy): Bacteria > Pseudomonadota > Alphaproteobacteria > Rhizobiales > Aestuariivirgaceae > Aestuariivirga. Next base: position 3,108 of record JBKJQD010000230.1, on the reverse strand, counting down.
GGCCGCGAAACCTGATCCGGCCCTTGTCCAGCGTCGCATATCCCGCCAGCGGGGTGCGGCATGACCCGTTCAACGCCGCCAGGAAGGCCCGCTCACAAGATACCGCCACCGAGGTTTCGGCATGATCAAGTGCCGCGAGAAGGTGCCGCACCGCGTCATCGCCGTCGCGGATTTCAATGCCGATGGCACCCTGCGCCACGGCGGGCAGCATGACATCGATTGCTATGGCACTGGTGATCTTATCCGCCAGTCCGAGGCGGTTCAGGCCGGCGCAGGCGAGCAAGGTGGCTTGAGCCACGCCCTCATCAAGCTTGCGCAGCCGTGTTTCAACGTTGCCGCGAAACGCAATGATTTTGAGATCGGGCCTGGCGCGCTTGAGCTGGGCTTCGCGCCGCACCGACGATGAACCGACCGTCGCACCTTGCGCCAGTCCGTCGATTGACGCCGCCACCGGACTGAGAAAGGCATCACGCGCGTCCTCGCGCGGCAGCATCGCCGCGATGATCAGCCCATCGGGAATCCGGGCTGGCATGTCCTTCATCGAATGCACGGCCAAGTCAATGTCGCGGGCGAATAGCGCCTCTTCGATCTCCTTGGTGAACAGGCCCTTGCCGCCGATCTCCGACAGGGGCCGGTCGCGCACCCGGTCACCGGTTGTCGCAATGACCACGATTTCGATGTCGGCATCGGCAAAGCCATGGGCGGCCATGAGACGCACTTTCGCCTCCCGGGCTTGTATAAGAGCCAGCGGGGATCCCCGCGTACCGATTTTCAAGTGCCGCATTTGCAAGTCATGTCCGCTGGATGCTAGAGCGATGCCACCTTCTAGCCCCATAATCCGGAGACGTCACCCGTCCCATGACCGCATCAGCGCGCCACGTTCTCGGCATCGAAACCTCGTGCGATGAGACCGCCACCGCCGTGGTGCGTCGCGATGCCGATGGATCGGGCCGGATTCTGTCGAATATCGTGCTGTCGCAGATCGCGGACCATGCGCCCTATGGCGGCGTCGTGCCGGAAATCGCCGCCCGCGCCCATATCACCCATCTCGACCGGCTGGTCGCCGATGCCATGAAGGAAGCGGGGCTGAAGTTCGGCGCACTCGATGGCGTGGCAGCGACCGCCGGGCCGGGCTTGCTGGGTGGCGTCATCGTCGGCCTCACCATGGCCAAGGCCATAGCGCTTGCCCATGGCAAGCCGCTTCTGGCGGTCAATCACCTCGAGGGCCATGCCCTCACCGCCAGGCTGGTTGGCCCTTGCGCATTCCCTTATTTGCTACTCCTCATTTCCGGCGGCCACACGCAATTCCAGATTGTTGAAGGCGTCGGGCGCTATCACCGGCTTGGCACCACCATTGACGATGCCCTGGGCGAAGCCTTCGACAAGGTGGCGAAGCTTTTGGGGCTGGGCTATCCTGGCGGCCCCCAGGTTGAGGCCCATGCCAAGCATGGTGATCCGAAACGCTTCGATTTCCCACGGCCCCTCAAGGGCCGCAAGGATTGTAACTTTTCCTTCTCCGGCCTCAAGACCTCGGTGCGCGAGTCAGTGCATGACCTGGCTACGCTGAGCGAGCAGGACGTCGCCGACGTCTGCGCCTCCTTCGAATCAGCGGTCGCCGAGACCATGGACGACCGTCTGCGCATGGCCATCGCCATGTTCCGCGCCGCCCATCCCGGTGTTGACAGGCCAGCCCTCATCGTGGCGGGCGGTGTTGCCGCCAATGCCCGGTTGAAATCCACCTTCGGACAGGCAGCCGTTCGCCATGGCTTCACCTTGATCGTGCCGCCAGCCCGGCTCTGCACCGACAATGCCGCGATGATCGCCTGGGCCGGGGCGGAACGGCTGGCCCTCGGCCTCGTCGATGATCTCGGCGCAGCGGCAAGGGCGCGCTGGCCGCTCGATCAGGCGCAGGCGCCGGCCTATGGCTCGGGCAAGCTTGGGGCCAAGGCGTGAAGCGTCACATCGGCATGGTGGGGGCTGGCGCCTGGGGCACGGCACTGGCCAGCGTTGTCACGGCGGCGGGCCATGGGGTAGCCATCTGGTCGCGGCGGGCGCCCGATCTGGCGGCTTTGTCGCGTGCCGACGCACTGATCATGGCGGTTCCGGCCCAAGCCCTGCGCGAGGTGCTCGGCGTCATCAATCCGGTGCTGCGCAAGGGCCTGCCGCTGATCATCGCCGCCAAGGGCATCGAGCAGGGCAGCGGCAAGTTCATGCATGAGGTGGTGGCCGAAGCAGCACCGGGCGCCCGCGCCATGGTCCTCTCAGGTCCCAGTTTCGCCGCCGATGTTGTGAAGGCCATGCCCACCGCCGTGGTGTTGGCGGCGCCCAGTATGGCCGAGGCTGGCGAATGGGCCGGGGTCTTGTCGGTTCCGCATTTCCGCATTTATGCCGCCGATGATGTGCTCGGCGTCGAAATCGGCGGCGCATTGAAAAATGTACTGGCCATCGCCTGCGGCATTTCCGACGGCCGGGGCCTCGGTGACAGCGCCCGCGCGGCACTCACCACGCGTGGATTTGCTGAACTCACCCGCTTTGGCCGGAAACTCGGCGCCAAGCCCGAGACCCTGATGGGACTCTCGGGCCTAGGTGACCTGCTGCTCACCTGTTCCAGCCGCCAGTCGCGCAACTTTGCTTTCGGCCATGCCATCGGCGAAGGCCAGTCGGTCGCCTCGGCCCTGGCCCAATCGCGGGGCGTTGTCGAAGGTGCGTCCACCGTCAGGATCGCCCGGCAACTGGCAACTCTGTACGGCCTCGACATGCCGATTGTGGACGCTGTCCATGCCATTGTTGACGAAGGCGCCAAGCCGGAGGAAGAGATTGCCCGGCTTCTGGCCAGGCCAGCCGGCAAGGAAATCAGATAGAAGGGATACCCAAAATGTTGTTCGCGCTGATCTGCACCGACAAACCCGCCAGCCTCAATCTCCGCCTGTCGGTCAGGCCTGACCATGTGAAGCACCTCGAAGGCCTTGGCGCCGCGTTGAAGGCGGCGGGGCCGTTCACCGACGATGCTGGTCAGCCGGTGGGCAGCCTGGTCATCATCGAGGCGGCGGACCGCGCGGCTGCCACGGCCATTGCCGATGCCGATCCCTATAGCACGGCCGGGCTCTT
>JBKJQD010000209.1:0-9345 GCA_046594125.1 Aestuariivirga sp. | reverse complement strand
ATGGTGCTGGTGGTGCTCAAGGTCTTCCTGTGGGACATGTCGAGCCTCGAAGGGCTGTATCGCATCGCCAGTTTCGTGGGGCTGGGTCTTTGCCTGGTCGGCATCGGTTGGCTCTACCAGCGCTTCGTCCAGCCACCCGGGGAGGGCGCCACATGACACTTGCTGCATCCGAAGAACTTTACAGGCGCGGCCTGGCGGTGCTGGTCGAGGGCGTGTCCTCATCCTCGCGCGGGCCCGCCACCTTCGGCACCCATCCGCGCTACATGTCGCACGGCGAGGGCGCCCGCCTCTACGACGCCGACGGCAACAGCTACATCGACTGGATGATGGCCTTCGGTGCTCTGCCATTGGGCCACGGCCATCCGCGGATCGTTGAAACGGTGACGCGCGAGATCGCCCGCGGTTCGCATTTCGCCACGGCTCTCGAAGTGGAAGTCGAAGTGGCCGAAATGCTGGTCAAGCTTCTGCCCCATGCGGAGAAAGTGCGCTTTGCCAACACCGGCACCGAAGCCGCCATGGCCGCCTTCCGTCTGGCGCGCGGGCTTACGGGGCGGCGCAAGATCATCAAGTTCGAGGGCCATTATCACGGCTGGTGGGATGCGGTGGTCGTAAACACCAACCCCATGCCGCCCGCCATGATGGGGCCAAGGACCAGCCCCATCCGCATCGTCGACTCCGGCGGCGTTCTGGAGGAAAGCTGGCTCGACACCGTGGTGGTGCCGTGGAACGACGTCGAGATGCTGGAGCGCGCCATGGAAACCCATGGCCGCGATGCCGCCTGCGTCGTCACCGAGGGCATCATGGCCAATATGGGCGTCATCTTGCCGAAGCCCGGCTACCTCAAGCGCATCGAGGACCTGTGCCGCCAGTATGGCTGCCTGTTCTATCTCGACGAAACCGTGACCGGCTTTCGCGTGGCGCCCGGCGGCTGTGCCGAGGTCTATGGCCTGAAGCCTGACATCGTCACCTATGGCAAGGCGCTGGGAGCCGGACTGCCGATGGCGGCGATCACCGGACCGGACCACGTCATGCAGGGCCTCGAATACGGCAAGGTGCTGCACTACGGCACCCACAACGCCGGGCGTCTGGCACTCTCCGTCACCAAGACCATGCTCGAGGTGATGCTGGCTGATGATTGTGCCAATTACAAAAAGCTGGCGTCGCTTGGCCAGAAGATGGCCGCTGAAATCCGCCGCGTTGCAAAGGGCCATAACCGCCACAAGCTGGTGGTGCAGGGGCTCAACTCGATGTTCCAGATATTCTTCACCGATGTGAACGAGATCACCGACGCCCGCGATTTCTCCGCCCATGTGAACCGTGTGAAGTTCCGCGACTTCGCCCTGAAACTCATGGACAAGGGAGTCTACATGTCGCCATCGGCCACCCTGCATTCGCTGTCGTCCATCGTCCATACCGAAGAGGACATCGCCATCACCGCCAAGGCCATCGGCGAAGCGCTGGACGAACTGCCATGAAGAGTCTGGGCTTCATCGGCACCGGCAATCTGGCGGGCTTCTTCGTTGAAGGCCTGAGACGCATCAATGCCGCCTATGCCATTTCCGTCTCGCCGCGCAATGCCGCCAAGGCTGCCGAACTGCGCGCCAGGTTCGGCGTCACCATCGCCGCCGACAACCAGCAGATCGCCGATACTTGCGATTTGATCGTCGTCAGCCTCCTGCCGCCCGACGCCGCCACCGTCTTGACGCCGCTGAAATTCCGCATCAACCAGACGGTACTCTCAGTCATGGCCGGCATCAGCCTCGACAATCTCAAGAACCTGGTGCTTCCATCCGAAGCCGCTGTCGCCATGATGCCGGGCCTCGCCAATGCCCACAACGCCGGGCCATCGGTGCTGTACCCCAACAACGCCGTGGCCCGCACGCTCCTCGAGAAGCTTGGCCCCGTCCACGTCTATGCCAATCACCAAGCCTATGCCACGGCCAGCGTCATCGGCGCTTTCTCCGGCATGAGCGTGCTGATGCTGCGTGATGCCGTGGCGTGGTTCGCCGCCAATGGCCTCGATGAACAGGATGCCCGCCGCCTGCTGATTGAGGTACTGAGGGGTAACGCCACCATGCTGCTCGAAAGCCGGTTGACGCTCGATGAAGTGGCCCGTGGTGTCGTCACCCCGGGTGGCATCACCGAACAGGGCCGCAAGGTTCTTGACGGCGGCGGAAGCTGGCCCGCGGCACTTGCAGCTGTTCTTCAACGAATGTCCACAAGGTATTGACATGACAGGTAAAACGATCGGCCTCAAAGGCGCTCTTTACGAGTATTATGCCGCACATGCCTACCGCGAGGCGGATGTCCTTAAGGAACTTCGCGCCGAAACCGCCAAGCTCGGCGGCAACGCCCAGATGCAGATCGGGCCGGAGCAGGGTGCCTTCATGGGGCTTCTGGTTAAACTGATGGGGGCGAAGCGCGTCCTCGAATTCGGCACTTTCACCGGCTATTCGGCGCTGGCCATGGCATTGGCCGGTGCTGACAAGCTCACCTGCGCCGATGTCAGCAAGGAATGGACCGGCATCGGCCGCCGTTTCTGGGTCAAGGCGGGGGTCGCGGACCGCATCGACCTGCACCTTGACGGCGGCAAGGCGGTGATCGAGCGGCTTCTCAAGAATGGTGAGGCGGGCAGCATCGACTTGGCCTTCATCGACGCCGACAAGACCGGCTACGACGCCTATTACGAGGGCTCGCTGAAGTTGTTGCGCTCCGGCGGCCTGATCCTCGTCGACAACGTGCTGTGGGGCGGCGGCGTCGCCGATCCCGGGAAGACCGACGACGACACCACAGCCATCCGCAGCCTCAACGCCAAGATCTTCAAGGACCCCCGCGTCGAAATCTGCATGACGCCGATTTGCGATGGCCTGACCATGGCAAGGAAAGTCTGAACGGCTGCAACGGTAAAGCCCCGCCCGGATTAAACCGGGCGGGGCCAACTTGCTACGGGAAGGGCACCGTTTTGTCGTCAATCGACTCGACGAATGCCGTCAACTCGGTGCGCTTGGCGGCGGTGTTCAGGAAATCCGTGAACCTGCCGTTGCCAGTGCGATGTTCCACGTCGCCAACCACGCAGGCCAGTGACTCGCAGGCCCCGTTGTGCATGTAGGGCTCCACCAGGCCGATGCCGAGGAGCGATGGCACATTGTAGCCAACACCGCGTCCATCGCCGTTATAGTCGCGGCCAAGGGCATCCTTTTTCGCTTGTGAAACGCCAGCCACCAAGGCAGCGCCCGCCTTTTCGGCGGCGCCGACGTTGTTGGCGATGCCATTGCCTTGGCCCGGAACGCCCAGGTTGAACGATCCAGTGTCCTCCAGGAAATTGTTCAGATACTGGACGTTGACCGGATCACCGCCGGGCAGCGGGGGGGCCGCGCAGAACGAGCCCAGAGGTGCAGCGGCTGCGAGATTGACTTCGCAGGCAATCTGGGCGCCAGCCGGTGGCGAGACGAAGTTCTTGACACTGGAACTCCACAGGCCGCCATTGTGGCACCCGGCGCATTGCACCGAGAAATGCGCGCGTCCCGCATTGATGGTGGCCAGCCGAACACCGCCTGCCACCTCGCTGCTGTTCAACGGCCCATTGGGGGTTCGCACCGCAAATTGTACCCACTTCTTGAGCGCCGTCAGGGCGTTCACCCTGGCCGTCGCGCCGTCGGGATTGACCGTCACCTGCTGGCGGTTGGCGTTGGCCTTGGCAAAGGCGTTGACGACGCAGGGCGGCGTGTTGATGTCGCCGTTGTCGCCAATCAGCAAGCCTTGGTTGGGGTTGAACGTGCTGGTTGGCAGCCCCGACTGGCAGGCAATGGCGGTTGCCAGCCCGCCCGGTCCCGAGACATTGCGGATATTTGCTTCGAAATCCTCGACCTCGTCAAAGATTGCCGAGTAGTTCAGGATTTTCTGCTCTTTGGGATTATTCGGATTGAACGAGCCGGCGAGATTGACCGATTTGCGCGGTCCCGAACCGAATTGCCAGACCACGCCATCCGTCCAGCCGTTGAAGTGGCAGCTTGAGCAGCTCTGCCATCCCTCCGACGAGAGGCGCTGCACGGTCGAAACCGTGGCGCCCACCGGATGGTTGAAACTGCCGCGTGACGAGAAAAACATCTCGGCACCGACACTCAGTTCCTCGCCAAGCGATCCCGAAGCCGGACGATTGGCGGTCTTCACGGTCTTGATCACCTGATCGGTGGCGGTGTCGACCACCGAGACGTTGCCCGACACGTTGTTGGCGACATAGACGCGGGCGCCATTGAGCGTGATGACAATACCGACCGGGTTCTTGCCGGCATTGGCGCCCCGCGTTGCCGGATTGGCCGGGTCGTTCAGGTCGATATAGCGCGTGGTGTCGGCATCGACCGTGAAGTTAATGACGTCGGCGGCATTGACGTTGACCTTGACCAGCAAGTCGCTGGCCGCCGAAACCACATAGCCGTTGCCAGCACCCGCCTGCGTGGTGAAGGCCATGGCCCACGGGTTGGCGAAGAACAGCTTGGTTTTGCCGGCTTCCGGATTGCGCGCGCCGAGATGCAGGTTGAGCGCCCCGCCATCAGCCAGAACACCGCTGCCGATGTTGCTGAGGAAGGTGACGAAGGACTGCGTGTCGTTGTTGAACACCAGCGGGCTGGTGGGCGATGCCGCGATGTTGGGCATGAAGCCGCGGTTGCCGCGGATGACCAGACTCTGCATCTGGTTGGGGAAAGCCGCCGTCTGATCGGCAACACCGTCACCGGTTGAGTCAACCGCAAAGCCGGTGGGTTGCGCCGCGAAGGTGATCAACTGTTGCGGGACATAGTCGCCGATAACGGTTGAAGCCGTATTGATGGAGATGCGGCAGACCGCACCTTCCTTGCCGGCGTCGATGCCCTGGCGTCCGCCTGTCGCCTTGGTATAGGACAGGAAGCGCGTCACATAGAGCTGGGTATTGGCCAGAATGATGGCCATGCCGCGCGGCTGGAAACGGCGCTGCCGGTTGGGATCGTTGCACACGCTGTTGCGCAGATTGATCTGGCCGATGATCTGGCGTGTGATGACATTGATGACGGTGATGGTGTCCTGCGCGCTGTTCGCCACAAAGACCCGCTGGCCATTGGGCGACATGACGATGTCCCAGGGTTCGGCACCGGTCGTGATGTTTCGTTCGATGACCGCTGAAAAATTTATTTCGCTGGGATTGGTGATCTTGATGATCGTCACCGTGTTGCCCGCGGCATTGGCCACGAAGGCAAACTTGTTGTTGGGATCAAGCGCCACGCCGCGCGGCTCGTCACCGGTCGCGATGGTGGCGATGACCGTGTTGTTGGCGGTGCGTATGACCGAAACCGAGTCGTCGCGCGGGTTGACCACCCACACGAAACGCTGATCCGCCGACAGCGCAATCGGACTGGAATTCTGTGGCTGCGTGAACACCGCGGCCAAGGCGCCTGGAATGGCCAGTGCGGCCAGCGTCACAATCGCCAGGAGTACTCTGGAAAGCCGGGCGTTCTGACGCCGCCACCAGCCGGATCGAGTGTTCGAAAGTGTCTTGCTTCGTAGCATTTGCTTCGCTCCCTTCAGAAAAAGCCCCCGAGTTTTGCTTTGTCCGCCGCTGGCGATAAACGCTTGGAATGCACGTAAAGCTGGTGGTTCTGGCACCACCAGCAGTCAATCATTAACACACGGGCGTGAGGTGCGATAGCCCCGGTTTTTGCTTGTCTTTCTCCGTTATCTCCGCTAAATGCCGCCCCGTTACTCAAACTCACACGCGGGGTCAGGCTCCGGCACATGAAGGGAAACCTTCCACATAGTGCCAGAACCATCCGGTGCCGGATCATCCGGTCACACAAGCTCCGCGGCGGATCAACCGGAAAAGGACCACGACCAATGGCTACGCCAGAATTCACCATGCGCCAGCTTCTCGAAGCGGGCGTCCACTTCGGCCACCAGACGCACCGCTGGAACCCGAAGATGAAGAGCTTCATCTACGGCAGCCGCAACGGCATTCACATCATCGACCTGTCGCAGACCGTGCCGATGCTGCACCAGGCGCTGGTCACCGTCTCCGAGACCGTGGCCAAGGGCGGCCGCGTGCTGTTCGTCGGCACCAAGCGTTCGGCTTCCGAGCAGATCGCCGAATCGGCCAGGCGCGCCGCGCAGTATTATGTGAACTCGCGCTGGCTCGGCGGCATGCTGACCAACTGGAAGACCATTTCCAACTCGATCAAGCACCTGCGCACCCTCGACGACACCCTGACCAAGGAAGGCAGTGGCCTCACCAAGCGCGAAATCCTGACGCTGACCCGCGGCAAGGCGAAGCTCGACAAGGCGCTGGGCGGCATCAAGGACATGGGCGGCACACCTGACCTGCTGTTCGTCATCGACACCAACAAGGAACAGATCGCCATCAAGGAAGCCAATCGCTTGGGCATCCCGGTGATCGCCATCATCGACACCAATTCGGACCCGGCGGGCGTCACCTTCCCGATCCCCGGCAATGACGACGCGGGCCGTGCCGTGGCGCTGTACTGCGACCTCATCAGCCGCGCCTGCATCGAGGGCATCTCGCTGGCCCAGACCGGCCATGGCGTCGACATCGGTGCCGCCGAGGAGCCGCTGGTCGAGGAAGTTCCGGCCGCTTAAGTCCACGTCGAACTGACAGGGGCCCGCGGCAATCACGCGGGGCCCGAACCCATTTATGAAAAGAGGATTGTCATGGCCGATATCACAGCAGCTATGGTGAAAGACCTGCGCGAGAGGACTGGCGTGGGCATGATGGATTGCAAGGCCGCCCTGACCGCCAATGGCGGCGGCATGGACGCCTCGATCGACTGGCTGCGCGCCAAGGGCCTCGCCAAGGCCGCCAAGAAATCCACCCGCATCGCCGCCGAAGGCCTCGTCGGGCTGGCGCTCCGCGGACTGACGGGTGCCGCCGTCGAAGTCAATTCCGAGACCGACTTCGTGGCCCGCAACGAAAAATTCCAGGCCATGGTCGCCGAAATCGCCAGGCTGGCGCTGGACGCGGGCGGCAGCACCGAAAAGCTGAAGGTCGCCACATATCCGGGCTCGCACCACGCGGTCGCCGAATACGTAGCCGAGATGGTCGCCACCATCGGCGAGAACATGACGGTGCGCCGCACCGCCGTGCTGTCGGTTACGGACGGCGTCATCGGCTCCTATGTCCATAACCAGGCCGCACCCGGCATGGGCAAGATCGGCGTTCTCGTGGCGCTTGAGTCAACCGGCAACAAGGAAGAGCTCGCCGCCTTTGGCCGCCTGCTGTCCATGCATATTGCCGCAACCAATCCGGTGGCCATGACGCTCGACGACGTGCCGCCCGAGACCCTGGCCCGCGAGCGCGCCATCCTCGAGGAGAAAAACGCCGGCAAGCCCGCCAACGTCATGGACAAGATCGTCGCCTCCGGCCTCAAGACCTACGCCAAGGAAAATTGCCTGGCTGAGCAGGTCTACGTCCACGACGGCGCCAAGACGGTAACCCAGATCATCGGCGAAGTGGCAAAGAGCGCTGGCGCTCCGCTCAAGCTCCTCGGCTACATCCGCATGCAGCTCGGCGAAGGCATTGAGAAACCCGTCGACGATTTCGCCGCCGAAGTTGCCAAAACGGCGGGGGTTTGAGACCAACGGCCAGACGAATTGACCGACTGTCCTCTACCCCCCCATTGTCATCGCCGGATTTATTCCGGCGACCCATGGTGCAACACATGACGGCGCAGAGCGTGTTCGCGATGGGTCCCCGGAATAAATCCGGGGATGACAGAAATTGGAGGGCACAGCGGTGAAAAGCTATTTCATCTGGCTGTTGGTATGAGCAGGCCCCTGCCGGTTCATTCCGCCAGGGTGACGTTCGTGCGGCGATGCGCTAACTTGTGTACATCGCAACACACTTGGCCGGAGCCTCCATGCCCGAAAGCGACACCCTGACCATCCGCCTGCCGGCTGCGACCAAGAAGCAGCTGAGCAAACTCGCGGCCCGCACCAATCGCACCAAGTCCTGGTTGGCTGGCGAGGCCATCACCACCTATGTGGCGCGTGAGACGGAGATCGTCTCCGGAATCGAGCGCGGCCTGGCCGAAATGAAGCAGGGAAAAGTGGTGCCCCACGCCGACGCCATGGCGAGGCTCAGGGCTTCGGTTGCCACGGTCAAGAAGAACCAGAAGTGAGAGCAGTCATTTGGTCGCTCGGCAATGCAGCGCCTTCCTTTCCCAAATTTCCCGCTCTTTCCGCTCAAATCCACTCGCCTTTCCCAGCCCACCAACTCCCTTGGGACGAATCAAACCCGAGGCCGCTAGACTGGCCCGCAACAGGGCCATATCCCGGAACCGCCATGACCAAATCCACCTACCAGCGCATTCTCCTCAAAGTCTCTGGCGAAGTCCTCATGGGATCGCAGCCGTTCGGGATTGACCTCGATACGGTTGGCCGGGTGGCTGACGAGATCATTGCAGTCGCCGATGGCGGAACCCAGATTGCCCTGGTGATCGGCGGCGGTAATATTTTCCGCGGGCTGGCGGGGGCCGCCAAGGGCATGGACCGGGTGTCGGCGGATCACATGGGCATCATGGCCACCGTGATGAACGCGCTGGCCATGCAGGGGGTGCTGAACAACAAGGGGGCCGATGCTCGCGTACTCTCGGCGATTGCCATGCCCAGCGTTTGCGAGACCTATGCGGCGGCCAAGGGGCGCTATCATCTCGAGCAGGGGCGCATCGTCATCTGCGCGGCGGGCACCGGGCTGCCGTTTTTCACCACCGACACCGGAGCGGCCCTGCGCGCCGCCGAACTGCAATGCCAGGCGATCCTTAAAGGCACCAGCGTTGACGGGGTCTATTCCGCCGATCCCAAGACAGACCCCACGGCCCGGCGCTATGACACCATCACCTTCAACGAAATCCTGGCAAAAGACCTGCGCATCATGGACCCCGCCGCCATTGCCCTTGCGCGGGATAACGGGATTCCGGTAGTTGTGTTCTCCATCCGCAAGCCCGGAGCCGTCGGCGCCGTCCTCAACGGCACGGGCTTGTTTACCACCGTCACGAAGGAATGACCCCATGGCCCCTCCAGCCCCCTTTAACGCTCCCGACATCAAGCGCCGCATGTCGGGCGCCGTCGATGCCTTGAAGCACGACTTTGGCGGCCTGCGCACCGGGCGCGCCTCGGCCACCCTGCTGGAACCGCTCATGGTCGACGCCTATGGCGCCAGCATGCCGATCAACCAGGTGGCCTCAGTCACCGTGCCGGAACCGCGCCTCTTGCAGATCAGCGTCTGGGATCGCGGGCTGGTGACCGCCGTGGAAAAAGCCATCCGCGCCTCCAGCCTTGGCCTTAACCCCAATACCGAGGGCCAGGTCA
>JBKJQD010000330.1:0-4617 GCA_046594125.1 Aestuariivirga sp. | reverse complement strand
GGTACATTTTACTTTCATCTGGGCCGCGGCAGCCTGGCACTTGAACATTTGCGTGATGCATTGAAATCAGCACCGGCCGGCGCCCGGCCGTTGATCGATCTCGAAATCGTCGAGTGCTTGCTGTCGATGGGCGAGACAGCAAGCACTCGACGATTTCGAGATTGATCAGCGGCTTTGCACCGGCCGGTGCTGATTTCAAAGCGTCACGCAGGTGTTCAAGTGCCAGGCTGCCGCGGCCCAGATGAAAGTAAAATGTACCAAGTAACCAGAGGGCCGCAAACTGCCGCGGGTCGATGGCCAACGCCTGCTGCAAGTATTGCTGGGCCTCGGCTACCAGCCCCATCTGCAACAGCACCCGCCCGAGATCGGTCAAGTAAAGCGGATTGCGCCGCTCGATTTCGACAGCTTTGCGCAAATGCGTTTCCGCCTGATCGAAGCGTCCCAGCGCCAGCCGCACCTGGCCCAGCGCATTGCTGACATCGGCGCGCCGCGGATAGGCGGCCTGAACGGTACTCGCCATTGCCTCGGCGCGTTCGGGCCGTCCCTCGCGCATGAACTTGCTGATGGCCTGCAGCGTGTCGCGCACGTTGGGCTTTGGGGCATTCATCGGGGCCAATCAATCTCTCAAGGAATGAGAATCGTGGTTCCGGTGGTGCGGCGGGCTTCCAGATCTTCGTGGGCCTTCACCACATCGGCCAAAGCATAGCGCTGGTTGACCGGGATCGTCACCTTGCCGCTCTTCACCATCTCCACCAGATCGGCGGCGGTTTCCTTGAGATCGGCGGCGGTGGCGGTATAGGTCATCAGCGTCGGCCGCGTCACATAGAGCGAGCCCCTCGCCGACAGCAGGCCAAGATCGAAGGACTTCACCGGCCCCGAGGCATTGCCGAAGCTCACCAGAAGGCCGCGCGGTTTCAGGCAATCGAGCGAGGTCATCAGCGTTGCCTGGCCGACACCGTCATAGACGACGGGAACGCCAGCACCGCCAGTGATCTCGCGCACTCTGGCCACCACGTTCTCCTTCGACGAATCGATGACATGGGCACAGCCATGGGCCTTGGCGATGGCCATTTTTTCAGCCGACCCGACGGTGCCGATCACCTTCACTCCAAGCGCCTTGGCCCACTGGCTGAGAATGAGGCCGACACCACCCGCCGCCGCATGCAGCAGAATGGTCTCGCCGCGCTTTACCTTGTAGGTGGCACGCAACAGGTAGCGCACGGTCATGCCCTTCAGCATCATGCCTGCCGCGGTTTCATCGGAGATCGCCTTGGGCAGCTTGATGACCTTGCTGGCCAGGACATTGCGCGCCTGCGAATAGGCGCCAATGGGGCCTGAACCATAGGCGATGCGGTCGCCCTGCTTCAGGCCCTTGACGCGGGGACCGGTCTCGACCACGACGCCCGCCGCCTCAAGCCCCAGGCCGCTCGGCAAGGGCACGGGATAGAGCCCGGAGCGGTGATAGGTGTCGATGTAGTTGAGGCCGATGGCGGTGTGCCGGATGCGGATCTCACCGGGGCCGGGTCTGGTCTCCTCGACATCCACCAGTTGCATCACGCCGGGGCCGCCGGTTTCGTTGATAATGATCGCTTTCATGCTTGCCTCTCTAGCACCCGTCCTGCATCTAATCGGGCTTGCTGTTCAACTCCCTTGGTGCCCCGAATGAGTTTCGCCGTCAATGCCGCCGTTGCCCAAGTCGAGGCGCCGCCGATCATGGAAGCCCAGAGCTGGATCAGGCCGGGTCTGCGCAACCGGGCGCTGCTCAATCTCTGCCAGGCGGTGCCAAGCTATCCGCCCGCCGCCGAACTCGAAGCTGAAGTCGCTCGCGTAGCGCTCGTGCCGGGCACCAGTCTCTACACCGACATCTTCGGCATCCCCGAATTGCGCGGCAAGCTCGCCTCACATATGTCCGCCGACTATGGCGGAACGATTTCTCCGGATGAAGTCTGCATCACCTCGGGCTGCAACCAGGCCTTTGCGGCCTCGCTCATGGCGCTGGCCAAGGCGGGTGACAATGTCATTGTGCCGGTGCCATATTTCTTCAACCATACCATGTGGTTTGCCATGCTGGGCCTCGAAGCGCGCTTCATTCCAGCCTTTCAGGGTGGCATGTCATGGCCAGGCGTTGCCGATGCCGCGGCATTGATCGACGGCCGGACGCGGGCCATCGTGCTGTGCTCGCCCAACAATCCGACGGGCGCAATTTATCCGCCAGACGTCATCGATGGGTTCTTTGATCTGGCCATCGCGCGCGGCATCGCATTGGTGATCGACGAAACCTACAAGGATTTCCGCGCCGATCCGGCTCCGCCGCATGGCATCTTCGCCAGGCCCGATTGGCAAGAGGGCTTCGTCCATCTCTACAGCTTCTCGAAAGTCTTCTCGATGACCGGCTATCGCACCGGCTCGATCATCGCCGGGACAGGTTTTCTTGCCGAGATCGAGAAAATCCTCGACTGCATGTCAATCTGCGCGCCGCACATCTCGCAGCGCGCCGCGCTGTTCGGCTTGACGTCACTTGACGGCTGGAAGCGTGACAAGACCGGCCTGATGGGCGGGCGGCTCGAGGCTCTGCGCCGGGCTTTCGAAAGGCCCGGCTTGCGCTACCGGCTGGAAAGTTCAGGCGCACTCTTTGCCTATGTGCGCCATCCCTTCGAAGGTGAACCCGCCAAGCAGGTGGCGCAGCGGCTGGCTGGCGAGCATGACGTGCTCTGCCTGCCGGGATCGATGTTTGGACCGGGACAAGAGCAGCACCTGCGCATCGCCTTCGCCAATGCCGAGGCAAGCGACATGGAAACGCTGGTGGACCGGCTGATGGAAAGCCAGGGTTAGGGGTTACCGGCCTTTTCTACCCTTCTCCCGCCGAAGGCGCGAGAAGGGGATTTCAAATTTCGCTCATGTCGAAAAGCTGGGCTGGCTTTTCGATCACGTAGAATCCCTTGGCGCGGCCAAGCACACCTTCGCGCAGCAGTTCGTTGACGGCGCGGCTGGCGTTCTCGCGCGCCACGCCGGCCATGGCGGCGATGTCGGTTTGGGTGACGCGATGCGACAGAACGATACGGCCATCGTCCAACTCGTTGCCAAGGCCTTTGGCCAGTGACGCAAAAGCCTTTGCCACGCGCCCGCAGACAGTGACGGTGCCTTGGGCCACCACCCAATAATTCGTGCCGCGCAGACGCTGCGACACGAGCCGCAAGGCCAAACGATAAATCACCGGGTTCTCGTCCGCCAGGCGGAAGAACACCGCCTTGCTCATATGCATCAGCCGGGCGGGGCGCAAGGCCGACACGGTGGCCGAGCGCGGCTCATCGTCGATGAGCGCCAGTTCGCCGATGAGCGAGCCCGGCCCCAGCACGGCGAGCAGGCGCTCCTGGCCGTCCCTGGCGATGACCGAGGCTTTCACAGCACCACTGCGCAGCATGTAGCAACCGTCACCACTGTCACCAGCATGGAACAGCACTTCGCGGGCCCGCAGTTCAATGGGGTGGGCGGCGGCCATGAAGCTGCGGCGCACCGGGAAGGGCAGCCATGACGCACCACCCCTCAACAGCTGATCTTGCCGCGCAATACTCTTCAACATTGGGACCGCCCTTCAATTTGTGATTTATATCACAGATCATTTTGAGGGGACGGGCTGGTCTGCGCTCACATTTTCGTGACCGGGCCGGTTTCAGGCGTCGAGCGCCTGCAGGGTTTGGGGAAAGCCGCCGATGTGCAAACAGGTGGTGCTGGCCTGTTCAGCACCCGCCGCCAGCGCCGCTGGCAAATCACCTCCGCGCAGGCGGCTGCTGAGGAAGCCGGCAATGAAACTGTCACCGGCCCCTGTGGTGTCGATGGCATCAACGGCCAGGGCCGCTGCCCGCACCCATTGGTGGCCATCGAAGGCGAGGCTCCCCGCCGCTCCCATGGTGACGACCGCAAGAGCGGCACCGTCGCGCTGGAGGCTGGCTGCGAGGTGCTCTGCTGCAGCGGGTATTGCCGAGGCGAAGGCGATGGTGAGGCTGTCCGCCGTGAGGTTTTCCGGCTGGTTATTGACCGAGAGATCCTGCGACACCGAAAGACCGGCCCGCGCCAGCCGCCGCTTCAGCACGCCGCCGTCATTCAACCAGCCGATATGGACATGGTCGAAACCAGTCAGGCGTTCGTAGGCCGCGTCATCGGGTTGATATGCGGCACAGGCACCGAAGTCCTCGCCTTGAAAGTGACGCTCACCATCGGGCGAGGTGGCGATGTCGGTGGTGGCAGTCGATTGACCCGCGACAATCCGCAAGCCCTTGAGGGCAACCCTGGCACTGCGCAGGGTGGCGCGCAGACGTTGTCCCTCGGCATCGGCACCCACCGCGCCGAAATAGGCCACCGTGCAGCCCAGCCGTGCCGCCTGCACCGCGACATTCACCGCATTGCCGCCCACCAGCGCATAGTTCAGCGGCGCCAGATAGCGGTCAATGCAATTGTCGCCGACGCAGGCCAGCCGCGGAGTAGCCATGGTTCAGTATGAAATCCGCTTGTAGTAGCGCCGCGTCGTCAGCGGATGATTTCTTCGCGCCGCGAGATATTCGCTCAGGCGTTCCAGCGCCGATGCCAGGATGGCGGGCGCCACCAGGGCCCGCGTATCGG
>JBKJQD010000173.1:0-4290 GCA_046594125.1 Aestuariivirga sp. | reverse complement strand
CGTTACTTCCACCCGCTTCACACCCTTCGGCGCGGTCACGCCTTTCCAGATCGCGTTGGCTTGATGGACTGGTGCGTTGGGTTGCCGTGCCACGAAATCGCCGTCGCCCGGCTTGGCGCGCATGTCGCCCTGCTCCCAGGCGACGCGGCCCCTGGACAGAACCGTCTTCGGCGCGCCGGTGCAGGTCATGCCTTCGAAGACGTTGTACTCGATCCGCGAAATCTGCTTTTTCGCCGTGATGGTCTTCGTCGCCTTGGGGTCCCAGATGACGATGTCGGCATCGCTGCCGGCCATCACCGCACCCTTCTTCGGATACATATTCAGGATGCGCGCGATGTTGGTGGAGGTGACGGCGACGAATTCCTCCCTGGTCAGGCGCCCGCTGTTGACACCCGCATTCCACAACACCGGCATGCGATCTTCAAGCCCGCCGGTGCCGTTGGGAATCATCGTGAAATTTTTGAGCCCATTGCGCTTCTGCTGCACCGTGAAGGAGCAATGATCGGTGGCCACCACGCTGAGCGTGCCCGATTGCAGCCCGGCCCACAAACTATCCTGATGCTTCTTGTTGCGGAAAGGCGGCGACATCACCCGGCCCGCCGCGTGGTCCCAGTCGGGGTTCTGGTATTCGCTGTCATCGAGCACCAGATATTGCACCAGCGGTTCGCCATAGACGCGCTGGCCGGCCATCTTGGCACGGCGGATGGCGTCGTGCGTCTGTTCGCAACTGGTGTGCACGATATAAAGCGGGCAGCCCGCCATGGCGGCGATCATGATGGCGCGGTTGGCGGCCTCGCCCTCGACTTCGGGAGGCCGCGAATAGCTGTGGCCCTCGGGGCCGGTGATGCCGCGCGCCAGAAGATCGGCCTGCATGCGCGCTACCACGTCGCCGTTCTCGGCATGGACCAGCGGCAGGGCGCCAAGCTCGGCGCAGCGCCGGAAGGAATTATACAGCTCATCGTCATTGACCATGAGGGCGCCCTTGTAGGCCATGAAATGCTTGAAGGTGTTGATGCCGTAGGTCTTGACCACGGTCTCCATTTCATCGTGAACTTGCGGGCTCCACGAGGTCACCGCCATGTGGAAGGAATAGTCCGCGCACGCCTTTTCCGATTTGTGCCGCCACGCCTGATAGGCCTTGAGCATCGACTCGCCTGGCGCTGGAATGCAGAAATCGACGATCATCGTCGTGCCGCCCGACAGTGCCGCCTTGGTGCCCCACTCGAAATCATCGGCGGAGACGGTGCCCATGAACATCAGTTCCATGTGCGTATGCGGATCGATGCCGCCCGGCATGACATAGCAACCGCCGGCATCAATGGTTTCGCTGCCCGAGAGGCCGGAGCCGACGGCGACGATCTGGCCGCCATCAATCAGCACATCGGCGCGCGCTGAGTGATCATGATTGACGACAGTGCCGCCGCGAATGAGAGTGGTCATGGGAGTTGCCTTTCAATGCATTGTCGATTGCGTCGATGTCAGTTGCAGCAGTTCCGGTTCGCTCAGCACAAAGGGATTAACGACCGTAACTCCGCCCCAGTTGAAGCCATGCTGCATGTCCTCCGAAAGCAGCACGGCTGCTCTAGCTTCGGAACTCGCAGCGAGAATGACCGCATCCCAAATCTGAAAACCATTGCGGCTCACCAGTTCCAGGGCCTTGCGAAAGGATGCCGTGCTGACACCAAGCGGTTCGCATTGCTCCATCCACATCGTGGTTCGTTCCACCGCGGCCCGGCGGTCAAGGCGGCCCTTGCGCATTAGCCAGCGCAACGTTTCGCCCGCCGTCTGCATGGGGAGAACGATGTTGCCCGTTCCGATCCGGCCAATAGTCAGAAGCGCGCGGTCGCGCTTTACGAGGTCGTCGGTTCCCTCGGCATAAACAAGGATGTTGCTGTCCATGGAAAAGCGCATGGCGGATTCAATCGTCGTCATAAAGTTCGTCGCGGGTGCCGCGTGGAATTCCAAGAGCCGGCTGATTGCGCAAACGCTCCATGAACGCCTCCCAGCTCTTCTGCCTTTCGGCTTCGGAAATCCGGTCGGCTTTCTTGACCGGCCGCACTTCAGCAACGACTTCGCCGCGCACAGTGATTTCCACGGCCTCACCCTGCTGGACTCTGGCCAGAAGCCTCGAAAAATTCCGGTTCGCCTCCGTGGCACTGATTTTCAACATGGTGGCGGCTCCAATGTAGTGAAATCACTACATAGCGGGTTTAGGGCGCGATATCAAGGTTCTTGGACTTGTAACTGGCACGAGATCTAATGCGATTGCAGGCATTACGACGTTTTTGGTGCTGCACCAAACACAACCTCAGACTTCTCACGGGGAGTTTATACGGCGGGCGATCTGATTCACAGTGAGTTCGCAAACGCGAACGGCAATTTCGATTTCATGCCCGCCATCGGCCAACCGACGCCGGCTTCGATTACTTGGCCTCCATATCTGCCATTGCCCATGGTTGCGATCTTCCTAGATCAGTTAAGCACATCGGTTCGGTGCGAATATTCATGATCGACGTAAGCGCCGTCGAGAATGAGTGTGGACTTGGGTATGCTCCACCTAAGACGTGACTCTCTTTTGCGATCGAGTCTATTTCGGTTGGCCTTCCTTTTTCCAAGTGATGGTTCCCTCCCAAGTCGGCGTCTTTGTCTCCCCCGGTGTGACTTTCACTTGCTCACAAGCATATCGACCATCGTAAACTTTGCTCTCGCTGATATAATCAATGTGATAGCAGTCTCTTTGTATAGGGACTTCATTTTGCCAGTAGGGTCCTCTTCTACTGAAAAAGACGACTTTTTCATTGCAGCTAGCTTGTACATTAGTATCAGACTGCCTTACCTCCCCATTCGTCGTCTTATGGTGTCCGACAATAGGCATAGCATTCAGATCAAGTATAAAAATTACTTCGTTTTCCGGACTCGCCCTGACGACGCCGTCAATCTTGGCAATTCGACACTCTGTTGATCTCTGCGATGAGGCGCCACTTGAATGGGAAACCAACTCGTCCCGTATTGAAGAACTGCCACTAATATAAGAGGAATTATACCTATGAGCGCAATCTTGACACCATCGGGCACCTTTTTGTTACCCTGCTCAGAGGGGTGGGTATTGCCGCTATCGCTCATTGACTTTTTCGTGGTAGGGTTTGTTCAGTATCGAGCTGTTCGCACTCTCAAATAAATAAAAAAGGGGACCGAATGATCCCCTTTCGCTCTGTTCTACTTACATCGCCTTCGCCGCGTTCGTCACAGCACTCGTCCACGCACCTTCCGGTGCCTTGGTGATCACCGGGTCGGAGCCGCCCTTCATCAGGGTGTCGACCGTGCGCTGGGCGGCGGCCACGTCCAACGTGCCGTCGCTGCCTTCGGTGAGCTTGTTGATCTCCTCGATCATCGTCGTCTGATGGGCTTCGGTCTGCGAGCCCGGGGCGTCGTTTTCGAGGACGATCTTGACGGCGCCGGCCGGATTGGCGCGGGCATCGTCCCAGCCTTTCATCGAGGCGTGCTCGAACTTCGCCATGGCCTGCTCGAAGGCCGAGGCCTGCCCCGGCCTGACTTCAGGACGGCGTGTTCGAGGATCAAAGGGTCTGGCCGGTCTTCTTCCAGTCGGCGAGGAATTGCTCGATGCCCTTGTCGGTGAGCGGGTGCTTCACCAGTCCCTTGATCACTGCCGCCGGGCAGGTCGCCACATCGGCACCGATCAGCGCCACCTGCTTGACATGCAGCGGGGTGCGCACCGAAGCGGCGAGGATTTCAGTGTCGAAGGCGTAGTTGTCGTAGATCTGGCGGATTTCGGCGATCAGCTCGGTGCCATCCATATGAATGTCATCGAGACGGCCGACGAAGGGCGAAATGAAGGAGGCGCCGGCCTTGGCGGCCAGCAGCGCCTGGTTGGCGGAAAAGCACAGGGTGACATTGACCATGGTATCTTCGCCGCGCAGCGACTTGCAGGCCCTGAGGCCATCGAGCGTCATCGGCACCTTGACGGTGACATTCTTGGCGATCTTGCGCAGCTCGGCGGCCTCGCGCATCATGCCGTCGTAATCCAGCGACACCACTTCGGCGCTGACCGGACCCTCGACGATGCCGCAGATCTCGGCGATGACGTCCTTGAACTTGCGGCCCGACTTGGCGATCAGCGACGGGTTGGTGGTCACGCCGTCGAGCAGTCCGGAGGCGGCAAGGGACTTGATCTCGGCGGTATCGGCGGTATCGACAAAGAATTTCATGGCGGTCTTCCGTATGGAGGGGCAGTCAGCAGCGAATGGATCAGGACAGATCATAGCGGATGGC
>JBKJQD010000463.1:0-5295 GCA_046594125.1 Aestuariivirga sp. | reverse complement strand
GCGCCTGCAAAGCGTCTTGAAGAAAACCGTCGTCTTCATCACCCATGATTTTGACGAAGCGATCCGGCTGGCCGACCGCATCGCCATCATGAAGGACGGCGAGATCATCCAGATCGGCACGCCGGAGGAGCTGGTCAATCATCCGGCCACGGATTATGTCGCCGAATTCACCCGCGACGTGAACCGCGCCAAGGTGCTGACGGCGCGCAGCCTGATGACTAGCGCTTCGGCAAAGGCAAAGACCTACGAGACCGTCGATGCCGGAGCGCGCATCGCCAGCTTCGCGGCGGCAATCGTCAACTCGGCTCAACCCTTCGCCGTGACCGACGCAAGCGGGGCTATCGCAGGCGAGATCACGCCGCGCGCCGTGATCGACTTGCTGTCGGGCAAGGAACGGAGCATTCCGGCATGAGCGATGCCGCCATCCCGGTGTTGCGCCTGGCGGCGCCCCGCGTCATGGGGTGGCCGGTCGTGCAGCTGGCATTGGCGGCGGCACTCCTCCTGCTATTGGCCGGCCGGGTCTGGCCCTCGCTCATTGTCTATCCCGACAGTCTGGTCGTCCCGTTCAAGGACGCCATCGCACTGCTGATGAACTGGCTCAAGGCGAATTTCACCTGGGCGACACGGGCCTTGGCAGCGGTCATCGACGTGCCGTTGCGGTTCGCCTTCAACCTGCTGGCCAAGGGCTTCAAGTTTGGCAGCGGCGAAACAGCCTTCGTCCTGCCGCGCTTGTCTTGGCTCGGTATCACGCTGGTGGCGGCACTTCTCGGTTACGTTTATGGCGGGCTGCGGCTGGCGGCGCTTTGCGGTCTCGGCTTCCTGGCACTTGCCGTGTTCAAGGTCTGGGACAATGCCATGCTGACCCTGGCGCTGATCATCATCTGCGTGCCGTTCTGCGTGGCCACTGGCTTGCTCATCGGCATATGGGGTTATTTCTCGCCGCGCGCCAACCGCTGGCTGATCACCCCGGCGCTCGACCTGATGCAGACCATTCCGACCTTTGCTTATCTCATCCCCATGCTGTTGCTGTTCGGCGCCAGTCCGGTATCGGCACTGCTGGCGACGGGCCTGTTCGCCACGCCGCCGATGGTGCGCGCCACCGTTCTTGGTCTGGCGAAAGTGCCGCAGGAGATCAAGGATTTCGCCGACATGGCGGGCTGTACCAGGCGCCAGAAACTCTGGCGCGTGCTGGTGCCCGCCGCCAAGCCGTCGCTGATGATCGGCGTCAACCAGGTCATCATGCTGGCCCTCAACATGGTGATCATCTCGTCAATGATCGGGGCTGGCGGGCTTGGTTATGACGTACTGCTGGCGCTCCGTGCATTGAAGATCGGCCAGGCGATGGAAGCGGGGCTGGCCATCGTCATCATTGCCATCATGCTTGACCGCCTGAGCCAGGCGGTGGCGCGCAAGCAGCCCGACGCGGTGGTGGCGGACAACATCTGGCGGCGCCACGGCAATGTACTGCTGGCACTCGGCATCCTTGCTGTTACGACTGTGCTGTCGCTGTTCGTGCCGGCACTGGCCAAACTCCCCGGCGAGATGACGCTCACGTCGGCCCCTTACTGGAAGGCAGCCGTCGACTGGATCAATATCCATTGGTTCGATGCCATTGAGGCGGGGCGGGTTTTTGTGGTGATCTATTTCCTCAATCCGCTGCGGGCCACGTTCGAAGCCGTGCCGTGGAGTGGTGCGCTGATCATTCTGGCGGCACTTGGCTGGCGCCTCGGCGGCCGTGGGCTGGCTGCCGTCATCGCCGTGCTGACACTGTTCTGCGCTACCACAAGTTTGTGGATTCCGGCCATGCAGACACTCTATCTCTGCGGCGCTTCGGTTCTCGTCGCGGCGCTGATCGGCATTCCCATCGGCTTGTGGGCATCGCGCAGCGACCGGGTGCAAAGCGTCGTCGTTCCCATTATTGATACCCTGCAAACCATTCCCTCGTTCTGCTTCATCATTCCGGTGGTCATGCTGTTCCGGGTGGGCGATGTCACGGCGATGATCGCCACGGTGGCCTTCGCCATCGTGCCGGCCATCCGCTACACCAACCACGGCATCCGCCAGGTGCCGCTGCATCTGATCGAGGCGGGGCGTGTGTCGGGCTGCACCAAATGGCAGCTCTTCCGTCATGTGCAACTCCCCGTGGCGCTGCCCGAGATCATGCTCGGCATCAATCAGACCATCCTGCTGGCGCTCAGCATGATCATCATCTGCGCCATGATTGGCACGCGTGATCTCGGCCAGGAAATCTTCAAGGCGCTGGCCAAGGCGGATTCGGGCCGCGGCATCGTGGCGGGTCTGGTCATCGCCTTCATCGGCATCATCGCCGACCGGCTGATCACCGCATGGGTTAGCGCCATGCGCGCCAAAAGGGGCACGGCATGACAGCGGAAGAGCGGGTCCGCGCCCTTGATGTCTGGCGCGGTTTGAAAAGTATCGTGGCGCTGAAGGGTGGCGTCAGCAACGCCAGCTTTACGGTGATTGACGCTACGGGGAAATATGTGGCGCGCGTCGGTGAGGACTACCCGTTTCATCAGGTGTCGCGTGAGCGCGAGGCCATCGCGTCGCGCGCCGCACATCAAGCGGGGCTTTCACCGGAAGTGGTTCATACAGCGCCGGGCATCATGGTGGTGCGCTATCTGGAAGCGCGGACTTACACGGAAGCTGACGTGCGCAGCAACGCGGTGCGCGCCGTGGAGATCGTCAAGCGTTGCCATGCGGAAATGGGAAAAAACATCCCGGGGCAGGCGGCGATCTTCTGGGTGTTCCAGATTCTCCGCGACTATGCCCACACGGTGAAGGCCGGCCAACACCGCCATGCGAAGGACCTGCCGCGGCTGATGGCGATCAGCGATGAACTGGAAGCGGCACAGGTGCCGCTGCCGATTATCTTCGGACATCATGATTTGCTGCCAAGTAATTTCATGGATGACGGCAAGAGACTCTGGCTGATCGACTGGGAGTATGGCGCCTTCGGCACGGCCATGTTCGACCTCGCCAATATCGCGTCCAACAATTCCTTCGATGAGGCGGGAGAGATTCTGATCCTTGAAAGTTATTTCGGCGGCCAGCCGCCGCAGTCCACCATCCGCGCCTTCCATGCCATGAAAGCGGCGAGCGCGCTGCGTGAAGCGATCTGGGGCATGGTCTCGGAACTCCATCTCAACGCACCGGGCGTTGACTACGCCGCCTATGCGGCGGAATATCTCGGGCGCTTCGAACGCGTCTACGCGGATTATCGCAAGAACTTCGGGACATCATGACCACACTTCCCAGTCACGCCCAGTTCGTCGTCATCGGCGGCGGCATCATCGGCTGCTCGACGGCCTATCATCTGGCCCGCGACCACAAGGCCGAGGTTATTTTACTTGAACAAAACAAGCTCACTTCGGGTTCGACCTGGCATGCGGCGGGCCTCGTCGGACAATTGCGCTCCTCGGCGTCGATCACCCAGGTGCTCAAATATTCCGTCGATCTCTACAAGAAGCTCGACAAGGAGACGGGACTCGAAACCGGCTGGAAGATGACCGGCTGTCTGCGTCTTGCCACTAATGACGACCGCTGGACCGAATACAAGCGGCTGGCGACCACGGCGCAGAGCTTCGGCATGGAGATGCATCTGGTCTCGCCCGCCGAAGTGAAAAAGATGTGGCCATTGATGAACGTCGATGATCTGGTCGGCGCCTCGTGGCTGCCGACCGACGGGCAGGCCTCACCCTCCGACATCACGCAATCGTTGGCCAGGGGTGCGCGTATGCATGGCGCCAAGATTTTCGAGGGGGCGCAGGTCGAGGGCTTCGACATCGCCGATGGCCGGGTGACGGCGGTGCGCACCAACCTGGGCGTCATTGCCTGCGAGACGGTGATCAATTGCGGCGGGCAGTGGGCCAGGCAGATCGGTGCCATGGCCGGCGTCTCGGTGCCGCTGCAAGCGGTGAAGCACCAGTACATCATCACCGAGAAGATCGATGGTTTGGCGAGTGACGCGGCCACCCTGCGCGACCCCGACCGCCGCACCTATTTCAAGGAAGAGGTCGGCGGGCTGGTGTTCGGCGGCTATGAGCCGGACCCGATTGCCTGGACTGAGGGCGATGTGCCGGACAATTTCGAGTTCCAGCTTTTCGAGGATGACTGGGATCATTTCGAGCAGCATATGGGCCAGGCGCTGGCGCGGGTTCCGGTTCTCGAAAAAACCGGCATCAAGAAAATGATCAACGGGCCGGAGAGTTTCACGCCCGATGGCAATTTCATTCTGGGTGCGGCACCAGAACTCAAGAATTTCTATGTCGGTGCCGGCTTCAACGCGTTTGGTATTGCAAGCGGCGGCGGGGCGGGCTGGGTGCTGGCGCAATGGGCGCATGCTGGTGAGGCGCCGATGGATCTGTGGGTGGTCGACATCCGCCGCTTCTCGGATCTGCACAAGGACCGGCGCTGGACGTGTGACCGCACGCTCGAAGCCTATGGCAAGCACTACACTATCGGCTTTCCGCATGAGGAATATGCCAGCGGACGGCCGCGCATCGTGTCGCCGCTTTATGAGCGGCTGAAAGCGCGCAATGCCTGCTTCGGGTCGAAGCTCGGCTGGGAGCGGCCCAACTGGTTTGCGCCCAAGGGTGTCGAGCCCAAGGACATCTATTCCATGGGCCGCCAGAACTGGTTCGGGCCGGTTGGAGCCGAACACCGCGCGGTGCGCGAGAAGGCGGGACTGTTCGATCAATCGTCTTTTGCAAAATACGAAATGCGCGGACGCGACGCGGCCGAGGCCCTGTCATGGATATGCGCCAATCATGTAACGCGTGGACCCGGACGGCTTACTTACACGCAGATGCTCAACACGCGCGGCGGCATTGAGTGCGACCTGACGGTTGCCCAGTTGGCGGAGGATCATTTCTACATCGTCACCGGCACCGGCTTCCGCACCCATGATTTCGCGTGGATCGCCGATCACATCAAACCGGGCCTCGATGCGAAGCTCATTGATGTTACCGAAGACTGGGGTACGCTGTCGCTCATGGGTCCCACGGCGCGGGATATTCTGGCGAAGGTGACACCTGCCGATGTCAGCAATGCCGCCTTCGCCTTCGGCCAGGTGCGCGAGATCGAGATTGCCGGACATCGCCTCAGGGCGCTGCGCGTTACTTATGCCGGTGAGCTTGGCTGGGAACTGCACATCCCCATCGCTGCCATCGGCGAGGTCTTCGATGCGCTGATGGCGGCGGGCGATGTCACGCCGGTAGGCTATCGCGCCCTTGAATCGCTGCGGCTCGAGAAGGGCTATCGCGCCTGGGGCTCGGA